>DASWUW010000522.1:0-1556 GCA_036406335.1 Trebonia sp. | reverse complement strand
GATCTCGGCCGGCATCGGCGTCACCCCGGTCCTGGCGATGCTGCACCAGCTGGCGGCGGCCCGCAGCCAGCGGGAGATCTGGTGGCTGCACGGAGCCCGCGGACCGCGCGAGCACCCCTTCGCGGCCGAGGCCCACGCGCTGCTCGTTTCGCTGCCGGCGGCCCGTGAGCAGGTGTTCTACAGCGCCGCCACCCCGGCCGAGCGCCGGGCCGCCGGCGCCGCCGCCGGGCACCTGACCCGGGAGGCGCTGGCCGGGCTGGACATCCCGCCCGCCTCGAGCGCCTACATCTGCGGGCCGGCGTCGTTCATGGCCGACATGGGCAGCGCCCTGACCGCGATCGGCCTGGACCAGGCAGCGGTGCACACCGAGCTCTTCGGGGCGCTGCCGCCCTCCACGCCGGGGATCACCGGGCGGCCGGCCCGGGCGCCGCACGGGCCGGCGGGCCCGCCCGGCACCGGGCCGCTGGTCACCTTTGCCCGCAGCGGCGTCACCGCGCCCCTGGGCGACGGCGAGCACAGCGTGCTGGAACTGGCCGACGCCTGCGACGTGCCCGCCCGCTGGAGCTGCCGGACCGGGGTCTGCCACACCTGCGTCACCCCGCTGCTGTCGGGAGACATCAGCTACGCCCCGGACCCGCTGGAACTCCCCGCGGACGGTCAGGTGCTGATCTGCTGCGCCCGGCCCGCCACCGACATCGTGCTCGATATGTAGGCGGCGAAACCGGTGACCGCCCGCACCGGGGCGGTCAGGCGGCGGGCACGGCCGTGAGCGGAGGACCCGCTAGCATCGCCGGCATGGCAACGCGGCTCGTGCAGCTCAACATGAAGGCCCGGGACGACTCCGCGCTGGGCGGTTTCTGGGCGCAGGCACTCGGGTGGGGAATCTCCAGCGAGGCACCCGGCGTGACCAACCTCGAACCCGCGGGCTTCGTCTACCCCGACCCCGTCGCCGTCTGCCTCGACCTGGTCGCCTCACCGGAACCCAAGACGGTGAAGAACCGCGTGCACATTGACCTCGCCACCACCTCGGCGGCCCACCAGGCAGACCTGGTCACCCGTCTTGCGGGTCTCGGCGCCACCCGCGCCGACGTAGGCCAGGGTGACGTCTCGTGGACGGTCATGGCCGACCCGGAGGGCAACGAGTTCTGCGTGCTGGAGCCCCGGCCGGTTTACCGGGACACCGGACCGGTCGCCGCGGTAGTGGTCGACTGCGCGGACCCGCGGGCTATGGCCCGCTTCTGGAGCCAGGCCACGGACTGGACCGTGCACAAGGTGACCGGCGATTACGCGGCGCTGCGCTCCGCCGCGGATGTCGGCCCGTACCTGGAGTTTCTCCGCACCCCCGACATGAACACCGGGTGGAACCGCGTCCACCTCGATATCCGCCCGTACCCCGGTGACGACCCAGCGGCTGAGACGGCCAGACTGCGGGCTCTCGGCGGCGCCGTCATCGACCTGGGCCAGGGCGTCCCCTGGACGGTCATGGCCGACCCGGAAGGCAACGAATTCTGCCTCCTCACCCCAGGCTGACCCATCCCGCGGCGTGGCCGGCGCCT
>DASWUW010000521.1:0-3317 GCA_036406335.1 Trebonia sp. | reverse complement strand
CGGCCGGTTCAATGCGAACGGAAAAGCCTGGCGCTGGCGTGCCATTCATTACACGTCTTACCTTTCCTTTGTCTTCGGCGTCTGGCACGGCCTGCTGGCCGGCCGTAGCGGCCAGCCCTACGTGGACTGGAGCTACGGCTTCTTCGTCATGATCGTGCTGCTCGCGCTGGCGGTCCGGATCTTGTCCAGCTCGCTGCGGCCGAAGGAGAACCTGAGCGCGCCGCCGGTGCCGGAATCGGCCGGCTCGGCCTCCGCCCCGCTGCGCGCGGCGGCCATGCTGGCGCAGTTCGGCGTCTCCCGCGGCGGGCAGTACGGCGGCCTCGCCGCCACCGGAGGCCAGCCAGTGCTGGCAGCCCCGGTCACCGGGCCCGTCCTGACCGCCCTGCCCGCCGGAAGCGGACCCGCCGAGCACGGGCAGCCGTACTACGAGCCCGGCTACGAGGGCCCGGCGCGGTACCTGGGGGCACCGCGGTCCACGGCCACCGGTCCGCAGCCCCGCATGACCGGGCCGCAGCCCCGGGCCGCCGGAGCCCTGCCCCGGGCGACCGGCCCGATGCCGCGGACGACCGGCCCGATGCCCCGCTCGACTGGCCCGATGCCGCGTTCGACCGGATCGTTTCCCGCTCACCCGAGCGGCCCGCTCCCTCGTGCGACTGGTCCTGTACCGCGTTCGACCGGGTCGTTCCCCGCTCACCCGAGCGGCCCGCTGCCCCGGGCGACTGGCCCGTTGCCGCGTACGACCGGGTCATTCCCGCGCGATGCCGGCCCGCCGCCGCATCCCAGCGGCCCGCTACCCCGGATCCCGGTCGGCCCCGTGCCGGAGGCCGACACCGGTCCTCTCCCGCCGTACAACACCGGCTCATTTCCGGCGTACGACACTGGCTCGCAGCCGGTGTACGAGACCGGCCCGCTCCGGCCTTACGCCACCGGCTCGCAGCCGCCATACCCGCCTTACGCCACCGGCTCGCAGCCGCCGTACCCGCCCTACGCCACCGGCTCGCAGCCGGTGTACGAGACGGGTCCCCGGCCGGCCTACAGGACGGGCCCGCTCCCGCTCTACGCAGCCGGCTCGCAGCCGCCGTACGGGACGGGCCCGATTCCGCCCTACGCCACCGGCCGGCCGCCGGCGTACGAGACAGGTCCCCGGCCGCCGTACGGGACAGGGCCGCTCCCGCCGTACGGCACCGGGCCAATGCCCCGGGCGACCGGCTCGCTGCCCCGGGCGACCGGCCCGGTCCGCGGCGCTGACCCCCGTCAGCAGTCCTGGCCCGGGACGAGCCCCATCCCGCGGGTCCCGCCCGCCCCGCAGCCGCCGCCCCGTGAGCGCCATCACGCGGACTGGGACACCGGTTCGCCGTCCTGGCCGGCTGACGACTTCGGGGCGCCCAGCTTCCCCTACCCCGCCTTCCCGGACCGCCAGCGCCCGCGCGGCGGCACCGGACCGATGCCGAGAGACACCGCCCGCCGCCCGCCGCCCCCGTCCGGGCCGATGCCGCGAGCAGGCGCCAGCCTGCCCCCGGCCCGCCCCCCGGCCGGCCGGGGGCAGGCCTATCCCGGGCCGCAGGCCGGCCGGGGTGACGACTGGTACCCGGCCGAGCCGCCGTGGGACAACGGCTACCCCGGGGCAGACCCTGGCCTTCGATACCGCGAGCCCGGCCCGGGTATGCCCGGTTACCGGGGCTCCCGAGACAACCGCTACGGCGGAGACAGGCGCGGATGAACCCGAGTAACGCGGCCGAGCTTGACGTCCCCACGATCATGCGGATCGGCGCGGCCAGGCTGACGGCCGGGCTGGACCGCATGGGACGGCTCGACCTCGCCGCGCACGCGGAGATCTTCGGCCCGCTGCCCCGGATGTCGGCGCAGCAACTGATCGACGCCGCCACCCAGGTCGACCTGCGCGGCCAGGGCGGGGCCGGCTTTCCCTTTGCCCGCAAGCTCCAGGCGGTCGTCGACGCGGTCAGCAAGAACGGCGAGCCGGCCGTCGTGGTGGTGAACGCCACCGAGGGCGAACCCGGGTCGTTCAAGGACAAGATGCTCATGATCAGGTCGCCGTACCTGGTCCTGAGCGGAGCGGCACTGGTCGCGGAGGCACTCGAAGCCGAAGACGTCATCGTCGGGGTGACGAGCAACGAGCTCGCCAACCGGTCGGTGGAGGCCGCGATCGCGGCCGAGCCCGGGCTGCGGGCGCTGGTTCGGATGGTCCAGCAGCCCGAGCGGTTTATCTCCGGTGAATCGGGCGCACTGGTCCGCGGCATCAACGGCAAGAAGCCGGTACCGCCCGGCCGCAAGACTCTCGCGGCTGACAAGGGCGTCGACGACCTGCCGACCCTGCTCTCCAACGCGTCCACGTTCGCCCAGATCGCGGTGCTGGCGCTGCTTGGCCCGGAGCGGTTCGCTTCGGTCGGCCTGCCCGAGGAGCCCGGTACCGTCCTGCTCAGCGTCAGCGGGTCGGCCAAGCACCCGGCGGTGGTGGAATGCCCCACGGGGGTCCCGCTCGGAGCTGCGCTCGACATCTGCCAGGCTCCGGCCGGGGACGGGGTCCTGGTCGGCGGGTACCACGGGATGTGGCTGGACGCCGAGACGGCCTATCAGGTCCCGGTAGGACGAGAAGGGCTGGCCTCGGCCGGCGGTACCTTCGGCTCCGGCATCGTGCTGCCCCTGGGTGACGGTACCTGCCCGCTTGGTGAGGTCTCCCGGGTCGCCAACTACCTGGCGGGCGAGTCGGCCGGCCAGTGCGGGCCGTGCAAGCTCGGGCTGCCGTCCATCGCCCGCGCGCTGGCGGCGATCGTGGACGGCTCCGGCGGAATCGAGGCGCTCGACGTCGCGCGGCGCGCGGCCGCCGGGGTGAACGGCCGCGGTGCCTGCTCGCACCCGGACGGCACCACGCGGTTCGTGCTCTCGGCGCTTGAGGTCTTCACCGAGGACCTGGCGGCGCACGTCTTCCACTCGACCTGCGGCCGGCCCGTCCGCGGCGTGCTGCCGCTGCCCGAGGGCCCGGAGACCGGCGACGCCAAGCAGCTGGTGGTGGACTGGGTCCGCTGTGCCGGGCACGGGCTCTGCGCGCACCTGGTGCCCGAGCTGATTCACCTGGACAAGACCGGTTACCCGGTCGTCCTGCCCATCCCGGTGCCGCCGTGGCTGGAGAAGGACGCCCAGCAGGCGGTGCAGATGTGTCCGGCTCTCGCGCTGCGCCTCGACACCGACCCGCGCAAGCGCGGTGCGGGCAACGGCGGGCAGCCGACCCCGCCTATCGCGATCCCGTCGCCGACGATGCGCTCCGGGCTGCTCGGCGGCAGCAGCAGGTCCATCACCGC
>DASWUW010000520.1:0-2279 GCA_036406335.1 Trebonia sp. | reverse complement strand
GGCCGCCGCTGGAAGGCCATCCCGGCAGCGCCGGACCGGACCGGAAGCCGGTCACCGGATTCGGGCCCCCCGGCCGCGGGCTAACGGCCGCCAGCGTCGGCGCCGAGGCCGGCCTCGGCGGCGATGATGGAATCCATCAGGCCGGGGAACCGCTGGTCGAGGTCGTCCTTGCGCAGCTGGGTGAAGCCCCGGGTGCCCTGAATCCGCTTGGTCAGCACGCCCGCCTCGCGCAGGATGCGCAGGTGATGGGAGAAGGTCGACTTGCTGATCGCCAGGCCGGCCTCCGCGATGATGTCCGCGCAGCAGGCCTCGCCGTTGCGGGCCACGTAGCGCACGGTCGCCAGGCGGTGCTGGTCGGCCAGTGCGGCGAAGATGCGCGGCAGCAGGAACTCGGCTGCCACGGGCTCGACCACATCGTCCATCACACCTCCGAGGATAAGCCTGTTTGCGTGAAGTTCGAAACCTGTCGTACTGTTCGACTGTCATCAAACTTCGATCGTCGTCGAACATGGAAGGCTGGATCGTGGCGGAGGCAGCAAGGACAGCAGAGGCGACCGCGGCACCCGTGCGGACCGCCGCCGACACCGACGGCCACCCGCGGCGCTGGCTGATGCTCCCGGTCACCCTGATCGCGATGTTCATGGCCGGGTTCGACATCTGGGCGGTCAACGTCGCGGCCCCCTCGCTCCAGCGCGACCTGCACGTCAGCGACGCGGCGCTGCAGCTCATCGTGGGCGGCTACGCGTTCATGTACGCGAGCGGCATGGTCACCGGGGGCAGGCTGGGCGACCTGTTCGGCTACAAGCGGCTGTTCCTTATCGGCGTGGTGACCTTCGCCCTCGCCTCGCTGGCGTGCGGGCTCGCCTCCTCGTCGGGGATGCTCGTCGCCTTCCGGCTGGTGCAGGGGCTGACCGGCGCGGTGATGGTCCCGCAGGTGGTCGCGCTGATCACCGCCACCTTCCCGGCCCGGGAACGGAGCCGCGCCCTCGGCTGGTACGGCGCCACCATGGGCCTCGGGTTCGTGTCCGGCCAGATCCTCGGGGGCGGGCTGATCCAGGCCAACGTCCTCGGTCTCGGCTGGCGGGCCATCTTCCTGGTGAACGTGCCGGTCGGCGTGATCGCGGTCATCGTGGCCAGCCTGGTGGTGCCGTCGGCCCGCGGACAGCGCCGCCCGCGGCTCGACCCGCTCGGCGCGGCGGGCGTGTCGGGCGCCCTCGCCCTCGCGCTGGTGCCGCTGACGCTCGGCCGCGACGAGGGCTGGCCCGTGTGGACCTGGATCTCGCTCGCCGCGGCGCTGCCGGTGCTCGCGGCGACCGTCGCCTGGGAGCTGCGGCTGACCCGCCAGGGCGGCGAGCCGCTGCTCAACCTGGCCCTCTTCCGAGACCGGGCCTTTACCGCGGGCCTGCTGCTGAACTTCGTCGCGATCTTCTTCTTCGGCAGCTTCATGTTCGTGCTGACGCTGCTGCTCCAGTCCGGTCTCGGGCTGTCGCCGCTGCACGCCGGCATCGTGAACCTGCCGCTGGCCCTGACGTTCATCGCGATGACGCTCCTCGGTCCGCGGCTGGCCGCCCGGCTGGGGCCGCGCTCGATCACCGTCGGCGCGGGCTTCGCCGTGCTCGGGACGCTCGCGCTCGCCCTCATCGCCGCTCATGAGGGCAGCCAGCTCACCGGCTGGGACACCGCGCCGGCCACCGCCCTGATCGGGATCGGCCAGGGACTGATGGTGCCGTCGCTGATGGGCGCGGTGCTTACCCATGTCCGCCCGGAGCAGGCGGGGGCGGCGGCCGGCGTGCTCACCACCACCCAGCAGTTCGCGATCGCCTGCGGCGTCGCGGTCCTCGGGGCCGTCTTCTACCAGGTGATCGGGGGCGCGCCGACCCGCGCCAGCTTCGTCTCCGGCCTGACCGTGATCGCCTGGATCGAAGTCGCCCTCCTGCTGCTCGCCGCGGCGCTGACCTTCCTGCTGCCGCGCCGCACGGCCTGATGGCACCATAGGACCGGTGGATCCGGACCCGCGCTGGTACGCCCGCGACGCCCGGGCCTGGAGCTGCGGCCCGCCCGACGGCGACGCGGCCGAATTCCACCGCGCGCTGCCCGGGTACGCCCCCACGCCCCTGGTGGAGGCGCCGCTTCTTGCGGCCGAGGCCGGCGTCGGGCGGCTGTTCGTCAAGGACGAGTCCCGGCGGTTCGACCTGGGGGCGTTCAAGTACCTGGGTGCTTCCTGGGCCGGGTACCGCGCGGTCGCCCGGCTGAGCGGCTACGCGGGGCCGGCCCGGCTC
>DASWUW010000519.1:0-3838 GCA_036406335.1 Trebonia sp. | reverse complement strand
ACGACATCGCCCGGCAAGCCGGCCAGCTCAACGCGCGACTGCTCGCCGCCGCGGTCCCCGAATCCGGGCAGGTAGCCGGGCAGCTCGTCAGCCTCCCCGGGCGGGCCCAGCTGCTGGTCCCGCCCTACCAGGTGGACCAGCTCGACGACGAGTCGATGGGCGGCCAGGTCAGGTTCGGACGGCACTACCTGGGGAGCAACGGCGCCGTGCACGGCGGAGCCATCTCCCTGCTCTTCGACGACGTCCTGGGGCGGCTGGCCGCGGCAAGCGGGAGGCCGCGGTCCCGGACTGCCTACCTGCACGTCGACTACCGGTCCGTTACCCCCATCGAGGCCGACCTGCAGATCGAAGCCCGGGTCGAGAAGGAAGAGGGACGCAAACGCTTCCTGCACGGCGTCCTGCGCGACCGCGGCCGGCTCTGTGCCGAGTCCGCCGGCCTGTTCGTCGCGCTCCGCCCGGGACAGTCCTAGGGAACGGGTTCGGTCGCGGTCCGGGGCGGCTCTGATGTATGATGTGGTGTATGAAGCGCACGAACATCTACCTTGCTGAGGGCCAGGCTGCCGCACTGGACAAGGCCGCAGAAGCAGAGGGCGTTTCCCGGGCTGAACTGATCCGCGAGCTCATCGACCGGGCGCTCGGCGGCCATCCCGGCGCCGACCTGGCTGCCGACCTTGACGCTATCAACACCTCCTTCGGGATCCTGTCTGATCAGGAAGCATTCTCCCGTACCCGGGACCAGCGCGCGGACTACCTGGGCCGGCTGGCCGACGCGTGATCCTGGTTGACAGCGACCTGCTGATCGAGCACCTGCGCGGCCGGGCGCCAGCCCGCGACTGGCTCGTGCAGGCGCGGCAGTCCTCCGGGCCGCTGGCGATCAGCGTGGTAAGCCTGACTGAGGTCGCCGGAGGGATGCGAACGCCGGAGCGCCGCGAAGTCATGCGACTGCTCGGCAGCATGCAGCGGTTCGAGGTCACCGAGCAGGTCGCGTGGCGAGCGGCCACGCTCATGCAGGAGTACCGCCGGTCCCATTCCGGGATCGGCCTCGGGGACTACCTGATCGCCGCAACTGCTCTCACCGAAGGACTTGAGCTCGCCACGCTCAACATCCGCCACTACCCTATGTTCGCTGATCTCGTCCGTCCTTACTGACGCCTCCCGGCGAGGTAACCGAAGTCGCGATGCCGGTCCAGCAGCATGAGGTCGGCGGTGACGCTGAGCAGCTCCCCCTGGCCAGCCAGCCCGGGGCGGTGGACGTGCTGGCGAACTGGCACCGGCCGCTGCCCGCGATGATCGATGCCTTCACCTCGGCCGACTTCCGGATCGCCGCCATCAGCAAGCCGCCGCCCGCGCCAGATACCCCCCGGGAACTGCTCCCCGACTTCCTCCAGGACAAGCCCCCGGGAGCTGCCTTCCTGGGGTTTCTGTTCTTCGTCCGGCAAGCCGACTAACCTCGGCGGTTACGGGGAGGTGCTCCTCCCGCCGGGAGGTTCCGGGTTTAGCGCGGCGAGCAGGGCGGCGGCGGCGAGCACGCCGCCGGCCAGGGCGAACGCCGCCGGGTAAGACACGCTGTCCACGAGCAGGCCTGCTACGACCGGGCCGGTCACCGTGCCGGCGTCACCGGCCATCTGGAAGAACGCGACCAGGATGCCGTCCTGGCGGGCCTGCGCGCTGAGCAGGTCGCCCAGCATCGCCGACGGCGCGACGTCGAGCAGCCCGGACCCGGCGCCGGCCACCGCGAGCGCGCCCAGGTACGCCCACAGGCCGGGCAGCACGGCGAGCAGCAGCAGGCCGGCCGCCGAAACCGCGCAGCCTGCTGCCATGACCGGCCGCCGGCCGAGCGTGTCCGCGACCCGGCCGGCGGGCAGCAGCGCCGCCCCGTTCAGGGCCGCGAACACCAGGAACCCGATGCCCGTCCAGGTCGCCGGACGGTGCAGCGAGTCGCGGACGAACAGCGGGATGACGGCGCCGCGGGCGCCGAGCACGGCGAAGCCGTCGGCGAAGTTCACCGCTGCGACCGCCCGGTAGGCACCGCTGCGCAGCGCCCCGGCCAGTACGGCCAGGCTCTCCCGCGGACTGGCGACGGCCCGCGGGCTCCCCGCAGCCGCCCCCGGCCCGAACGCGGCCGCGGCGATCACCGCCGGCACCGCGAGCAGCGCGCCGTACAAGAAGAAGGGCGCGCGCAGCGACCAGGCGGCGACTACCCCGCCGAGCGCCGGGCCGGCGATCCCGCCGAGCAGGAAACCACCGGTGTACAGGCCGCTGGCCCGGCCCCGCTGGCCGTTCGGCACGCTGGCCAAGAGCAGTGCCTGGGCACTGACGGAGAACATGGCCGAGCCGAGTCCGCCTACGCCGCGCAGCACCAGCAGCTGGGCGAATGACTGCGACAAGCCCGCCAGCACGCTGCTGGCCGCGACGACGGCGATGCCGGCCGCCATCACCCGCCGCGAGCCGAACCGGTCCACCAGCCGGCCGGCCGGCATCGCGAACACCACCCGCATCAGCGCGAACACGCTGATTACACTGGCCGCAGCGGTGACACTGACACCGAACTGGCGGGCAAAGGCGGGGATGCCCGGCGCCACGATCCCGTAGCCGAGCGCTACGGTGAACGCCACCGCCGACAAGACCGCCACCTCGCGCGGCAGGCCGGCGAACGGGCCGCGCCCGCTTCCGGAGGCAGCCGGGGCGGAAGCAGCCGTCACGCAGGCCACCCGGTACCGGGCCGGTCCCGCCGCCGTCCGCCGGCCAGCACCGTATCCGCGGCCGTCCCCGATGACATGCCGCCACGCTACGCGACGGCCGACCCCCGCCCCGGGCCGGCCGGGCGCCCGCCGCACACTGCCAGGGTCGTGAGCAGCTAGTAAATGCGGCAGGCTGAGGTCATGACCGAACCGCCGCTGCTACTCGCGCTCGACCTGTCCGGCACGTTCGTGTTCGCGGTCAACGGCGCGCTGACCGGCCTGCGGGCCGCCCGGCTGGACATCATCGGGATGGCGGCGCTGGGTATGGTGACCGCGGTCGGCGGCGGCATCGTCCGCGACGTCTTGATTGGCGCCGTGCCGCCCGCCGCCTTCACCTACTGGCCCTACCTGGCGGTCGCCATCGGCGGGGCACTGCTCGCGTTCTTCTTCAGCGGGGTCCTGCGGCAGTTCGCGCTGTCCATCGATCTCCTCGATGCCGCCGGGCTCAGCCTGTTCTGCGTGACCGGCGCGATCAAATCCCTGCAGTACGGCCTGGGCGTAGTGCCGGCCGTCATCCTCGGTGCCGTCACCGGGGTGGGCGGCGGGACCATTCGCGACGTCCTCGTCCGGCGCGTCCCCACCGTTCTGACCAGCGGTCTTTACGCCATCCCGGCCTTGGTCGGCGCGGCCATCACGGTAACCGCCGGGCAGGCCGGCGTCTACGGCATCCCGGCCGCTCTCGGCGCCGCCCTGGCCTGCTTCCTGATCCGGACGGCAAGCATCCGGTACAACCTCAACGCCCCGGTCGCGCCCGAAGTCAAGAACCAGGCCGGCCAGCAGGAGTAGAACCGGTCCGGGCACACGCCTGGAGCCGGGACCGCTCCGGCTGGCCAACCGGTTCTAGCTCTTGACGGGCCAGAGATAGACGTCGGAGTTGGCGGCGCCGACGGCCAGGGTGCGGCCCGGCCCGAACGCCAGCGCGCTCACCCCTCCGGTCCCGTCACCGGGGCCGTGGGGGATTCGGGTGGTCTTTTCCGTCGCGGTATCCCAGAGGCGGATGTCGCCGTTGTCGTAGCCGACGGCCAGGGTGCCGTCCGGCCCGAACGCCGCCAAGGTCACGCCGGCCTCGCCGACGGGACCGGGGAGGGTCGCCGTGA
>DASWUW010000518.1:0-3834 GCA_036406335.1 Trebonia sp. | reverse complement strand
AGGTCTACAACGACTGGATCGCGGAGACCTACGGGCCCTACAGCGACCGGATGCGGCCGCTGGCGGCGATCCCGACCACCGACATCGGGGACGCGGCGAAGGAGGTCGAGCGGGCAGTGCGGCTGGGCCTGCGCGGCCTGTTCCTGCCCGAGCACCCGCAGCCGCTGCCCTACCACGCGGATGAGTACGAGCCGCTGCGGGCTGCGGCGGAGGCGAACGGCCTGCCGGTCTTCTTCCACCTCGCGGCCGGCGGGGCGAACACCAAGACCGGTAACTCGATCACCGGGGACGCCGTCAAGGGCATCCTCACCGCGATGGCGATGGGCAAGGACAAGGAACTGTCCAACGCGACCCTGGCCGCCCGGACGATGGGCGGGGGCAACTCCAGCGGCGCGGTGCCGATGCGGATCATCTCCGAGCTGATCGCCTCCGGTGCCTGCGACCGGCACCCGGGCCTGCTCTGGAACGTGATCGAGTACAACGCCGGCTGGCTGGCTCACTTCATGTCCATGATGGACAAGGGCTGGCGCACCGGCACCGGGCAGGACTCCGAGTGGTGGCTGGGCTTCCTGCAGGAAGGCAAGCCCTGGGACGAGCAGGACCTGTTCGGCCAGCTGTTCCTGATCAACGAGCGCCGGCCCTACGACCTCAAGCCCAGCGAGTACGTCAAACGCAACATCCGCGTCCAGTTCGCCGACGACCGGACGGCCGTCCAGGCCCGCCACATCACCGGGGTGGACACCAGACGCCTCGCGCAATTGCGTGCGACGTTCCCGCGGAAACGCCGGGCGGCCGACTGCTAACCCCGGGCTGCCGGATGCTGAGGTAGACGCCCGGTCCTGGAGAGTGGGACCATCGGTTTGCAGCTCCGGCCGCCCGAAGGGAGCAGGTTCTTGGCTGTCCCCGGCCCGGATTCCGGCATCACCTGGTACGACGTTCTCGGGCTGTTTCCGGGGGCAACGGCGGAGCAGGTCCAGCACCAGCATGACGCCAAGGCGAGGCTGCTGCGGCCGGAACTGATCGCGGGCGCGCCCTCGCCGGTCGTCGCGGCCGCCTCCCGGGCCCAGGAGATCCTCGGCGCGGCCCGGCGCGTGCTGAGCGACCCGGCGAACCGCGCCCGCTACGACGACGCGGCCGGTCTCCGCCGTCACGGCGGAGACCTGTCACTGCCGGTGAGCCTCCCCTCCCAGCCCGGAGCTGACTGGCCGGACACCGAATTCATCCCCGGCCTTGCGGGCCTGGAAGCACTCGGCGCCCTGCTGGTGCTGGAGGACTGGATGGCGCCGCATCCGCGCCCGCCGCGACGGGTCGCGGTGCCGGACATCCGGGGGCTGTTCTACAGCACGTGCCTCGCGATCACCGGAAAGCTGGGTTTCCGCCTCGACACGGTCCGGCTCACCGGGCACCCGATGCCGGTCGACGGCCTGGTCGTCAGCCAGGATCCCGGGCCGGCCGAGCGGGCCCGCCGGGGCAGCACGCTGACCGTCCGGGTCTGGCACCCCCCGGCCCGTTAGGGGTTCACGGCGGCCCGGGCGGCCGGACCCGGTCCAAGGCCAGGCCCGACGAGTCCGGGACCGGAACACCGCGATCGTAACCCTCCGCCCCCTGATCCGGAAGGTGAATCAAACCCGGCCGCCGCGGATGCCGGGATCAAAAGGGACGTCCGAGTTCCGGCAACATCGGGTAATGCGGACGATAGCGCTTCGAGGGCGACTCCCCATCAGTTTGAACGGCATAAATCCAGTATTCGGGCGGGTTAGCCGTCCAAACTGATGGAAAGTCGCGTTAGCCGTCCGAAGTGATGGGAAGTGATCCGCTCGGATCCGCCGTACCGGTTAGCCGCTACGCTTCGGCACATGGCGCTGGGATCCGGGCTCGCCCGCCTCGGCGGCTACCCCCCGTTCGAGGTGCGTTACAGCGACGGGGCACTGATGCGCGCGCGTGCCGCTGCCGGTGTCGCCGCCAGCGCCTACGGCTACTTCAGCCGCCTTTCCAGCGGAGTCGAGCCCGATATCGCCGTGATCGTGGCCGACGAGGCGGACTGGCAGAGGTGCTCGGGCACCTGCGGCTGCCGACGTTCTGGCTGGGGGAGATCTTCGCCAACCTGGTCCTGCACGCGTTCGTCGCCACCAGGCAGCCGGAAAGCCTGAACACGCTGCAAGTGCTTTCTGCCGTGGGGGCGCAGAGCCGTCGCCTCGGCGCCAGACCCGCCCGGCCGCCGGAGCCGCCGCGTTGACCAAGCGTTGAGAGTGCGTTGGCGCCCCTGTGACGGGAACCGCTCAGGGTGGACCTGACAGCCGTCGCACCCGGGAGGGGTCCTCATGGCCGATTCGATGCGCGCGTTCGTGATCAAGAAGGTCGGCGAGACCGGCCTGGTCGAGAAGCCGGTCCCCGAGCCCGGTCCCGAGGAGGCGATCGTCCGCACCACGGCCGCGCTGATCTGCACCTCGGACGTGCACACGGTGAAGGGTGCGCTGCCGGTGCCGGACGGGCGCACGCTCGGCCACGAGTCGGTCGGCGTGATCGAGAAGCTCGGGTCGGCCGTGACCGGCTTCGAGGTCGGGCAGCGGGTCGCGGTCAGCGCGGTGACCCCCTGCTACCGCTGTCACTACTGCCAGCGCGGCTACACCAGCCAGTGCGGCGGGCCGCTCGGCGGCTACAAGTACACCGTCCAGATGGACGGCAACATGGCGGAGTACTTTGTCGTCCCCGCCGCGTTCGCGAACCTCACGCCGATCCCCGACGACATCACCGACGCCCACGCCGTCTACACCTGCGACATGCTCAGCACCGGGTTCATGGGCGCCGAGCACGCCTACCTTCAGTTCGGCGACACGGTCGCGGTGTTCGCGCAGGGCCCGGTCGGGCTGAGCGCGACCATGGGGGCGAACCTCATGGGCGCGGGCCGGATCATCGCCGTGGAGTCCCGCCCCGAGCGCCAGGCGCTGGCCCGGAAATTCGGCGCGGACGACATCGTCGACTTCAGCCAGGGCGACCCGGTCGAGCAGATCATGGAACTCACCGGCGGTGAGGGCGTCGACGCCGCCATCGAGGCGTTCGGTTTCCCGGCGACGTTCGAGGCCTGCCTGCGCGTGACGAAGGCGGGCGGCCGGGTGTCGAACATCGGCTACCACGGCGAGAACCCGGCCCCGCTGCAGCTGCCGCTGGACGCGTTCGGCCTCGGCATGAACGACAAGTCGATCCACACCGGCCTGTGCCCCGGCGGCAACGAGCGGATGACCCGGCTCTTCCGGCTCATGCAGACGGGACGGATCGACCCGACCCCGATGACCACCCACACGTTTGCCTTCGACGACGTGGCGACGGCCTTCGACATGATGATCACCAAGTCCGACGGGATCATCAAGCCCCTGATCACCTTTGGCTGAACCGCCTCACCGACCAGCCCGGACACGTCCGCACCGCCGGGTAGCGCGTTCGGCGCTGGCGTCCACCGTCAGACGGGCAGCGCCGCGGGGAGGGTCACCTCGGCTGAGGTGCCCTCCCCGGCCGCGTTGCGGATCTCCAGGGTGCCGCCCATCGCCTCCGTAAGGGCACGGGCGACCACCAGGCCGAGGCCCGCCCCCGGCTCGGCCGAGCGCTCCGCGCCGAGCCGGTCGAACGGGGTGAACAGCCGGCTCATCATCTCCGCGGGAATCCCGCGGCCCGAGTCCCGGACCGCCACGGTCACCACCGCCCCGCCGGTATCCGCCGTCCCGACCTCAACCCAGCCGCCCGCGTGGTTGTAGCGGATGCCGTTGGTCACCAGGTTGATCAGCACCTGGCGGAGCCGGCGCCGGTCGGCGCGGACGACGCCCCGCCCGGCGCGGACGG
>DASWUW010000517.1:0-3069 GCA_036406335.1 Trebonia sp. | reverse complement strand
CGTTCACCTGCAGGTAGACGCGCCGCGGATGGCCGCGAACCTGGCCGCGGCCGGGGGGCTGCCGCTGGCCGAGAACGTGACCGCGCTGCTGCGCGACTCGCTCGGCGGACCGCAGGCGCACGACCTGGTCGCGGACGCCGCGTCCCGGTCCGCGTCGTCCGGCGTCCCCTTCCGCGACGTGCTGCTGGCCACCCCGGAGATCGAGGAGAAGCTGTCCGCCGCCGGGATCGGCCCGGAGCAGGTGGAGAAGGCCCTGGACCCGGCCGGTTACCTGGGTGCGTCCGATGCTTTTATCACCGCCGCCCTGGCGGCCCACGCGGAAGATTTACCCCCTCCCGGGAGGACCGATCTTCCGTGATCATGAGCCAATCGCGATAACAGCAAGAAACGAGAGCAGAGAGAGCATGGACGACGAACAGCGCACCGAGCAGGGCACGCGGGTCCGCCGGGCGGTGCTCGGCGACGCGCACGTGGACCGGGCCGCGGCTAACGCCACCCCGTTCACCGCGCCGTTCCAGGACCTGATCACCCGGTACGCCTGGGGGGACATCTGGTCCCGGCCCGGGCTGACCCGGCCCGAGCGGTCGATCGTCACCCTGACCGTGCTGGCCGCCCTGCAGCACGAGGACGAGCTGCACATGCACGTTAAGGCCGCCTTGCGCAACGGCCTGGCCGAGGAGCAGATTCAGGAGGTACTGCTGCAGACCGCGATCTACGCCGGCGTGCCCGCGGCCAACCGGGCGTTCGCCGTCGCCAGCCGCGCGATCGGCGAGTACCGGGCCGAGGAGGCGCGCTGAAGGGGCCCGCGTTGTTCTGGAACCCAGTGCCGGAGCTGCGGTTTTGGGGGCCGGGCACCACCGCCCGGCCGCCTGGCTAACACCCGCCCCGAGCGGGCCGGGTGTCCCGGGACACCTGTATAACTCATAGAAGGAGCGATGCGGCGGCGTTCGCCCGAGATGCGAGCCGCGCGAGTCGGCAGCCATGCGAAGGAGTCAGACCACTGTGACCGTGTCCGACCAGGGACTCATTGTCCCGGACTCCGGCAAGCTGGCCTTGCCCGAGTACGTGAAGCCGCAGCCCGGTAACCACCCGCCGCTGGACTACCCCGGGTACAAGTCGACCGCGCTCCGCCACCCGAAGCAGCCGCTGGTGCTCCTCCCGCAGCGGCTGACCGAGGTGACCGGGCCGCTGCTCGGCGACGGGCTGATCACCATGGCCGACGCCGACCTGACCACGCAGCACGCGGGCGAGCCCCAGGGGCAGCGGGTCATCGTGTTCGGGCAGGTCCGGGATTCAGGCGGGCGCGCCGTGCCGGACACCCTGGTCGAGATCTGGCAGACCAACGCGGCCGGCCGCTACCGGCACACCCGCGAGCACCACCCGGCCCCGCTGGACCCGAACTTCGGCGGCACCGGGCGGGCCATCACCGACTCCGGCGGCCGGTACCGGTTCGTCACCATCCAGCCCGGCTCCTACCCGTGGGGCAACCACTACAACGCCTGGCGCCCGGCGCACATCCACTTCTCGCTGTTCGGCCGGGCCTTCACCCAGCGCCTGGTTACCCAGATGTACTTTCCCGGCGACCCGCTGCTGCCGTACGACCCGATCTACAACTCGGTCACCGACGACAAGGCGAAGCTGCGGATGGTCGCGGAGTTCTCCATGGACGACACCCAGCCGGAGTGGGCGCTGGCCTTCCGGTTCGATATCGTGCTGCGCGGCCGCACCCAGACCATGTTCGAGGAGCCCCATGAGTGAGCTGCTGACCCCCTCGCAGACCGTCGGCCCCTACTTCTCGATGCGGCTGCCCTGGCCGGAGGGCCCGTTCGTGGTACCGGAGGACACGCCGGGCGCGGTCACCGTCTACGGCCGCCTGTACGACGGGGCGGGCGACCCGGTCCCCGACGGGCTCATCGAAACCTGGCAGGCCGACCCGGACGGACGGTTCGCGCACCCCGCCGACCCGCGGGGCCCGGTGCCGGACGGCGACCTGAAGTTCCGCGGCTTCGGCCGCTGCCCGACCGGGCACGACGGCACCTACAAGATCGTGACGCTCAAGCCCGGGCCGCTGCCGTCCGGCGACGGGCGCACCGAAGCCCCGCACCTCGACGTGAGCGTGTTCGCCCGCGGGGCCCTGGACCGCTCCGTGACCCGGATCTATTTCCCGGACGAGACCGCGGCCAACGAGGCCGACCCGGTCCTGCAGGCCGTCCCGGCCGGCCGCCGCGCCACCCTCGTCGCCCAGCCGGCCGGCGAGAACGTGCTCCGGTTCGACATCCGCCTGCAAGGCGACGGCGAGACGGTCTTCTTCGACCTGTGACGCCGGGCGGCTGGAGCGCCTGCCGCCAAGAGCACCTGACGACCGAAGGGAGCCGTGCGTGCCCGAGCCGAGGCTGGTCTCGTCGGTCGAAGGGCCCGCCGACGCCCCCGTGCTCGTGCTCGGCAACCCGATCGGGACCACCCGCGACGTCTGGCGCTACCAGCTGCCGGTCCTGGCACGGCGTTTCCGGGTGGTCCGGTACGAGCCCCGGGGCCACGGCAGCCCCGGGGCCCAGTCCCCGGCGCCGCCCGGTCCGTACACGATCGCCGAGCTCGGCGCGGACGTGCTGGCCACGCTGAACGACTACGGGATCGAGCGGTTCGCCTACGCCGGCGTCTCGCTCGGCGGGATGACCGGCATCTGGCTGGCGGCCAACGCCCCGGAGCGGGTCACCGCGCTCGCCGTCTGCTGCGCCGCCCTCACGCCGCTGCCCGATGCGCAGTCCTGGCACGACCGCGCGGCCCTGGTCCGCGCCCAGGGCATGGCGCCGCTGGCGGAGACGGTAGTGCCGCGCTGGTTCACTCCGGCGTTCCGGCAGCGTGATCCCGCGGCGGTCGAGACCGTGGTCGCGATGCTCAAGGGCACCAGCCCCGCAGGCTACGCCGGCTGCGGTGAGGCCATCGCCGCCCTCGACCTGCGCCCGCAGCTGCCCCGGGTGCAGGCACCCACCCTGGTGCTGTCCGGAGCCGAGGACGGGGCCGCCCCGCCGTCGGTCGGCGCCCAGACGGCGCGCGGCATCCCCGGGGCCC
>DASWUW010000516.1:0-23426 GCA_036406335.1 Trebonia sp. | reverse complement strand
GCGTCAGGCCGGGCGGTCTTGTGCCCGGCCGGGTGAAATCGCCGAGGAGCGTGGGACATGCGCGGCAGCGCGAGCGGGGCCGATCTGGTCCAGGGACGGGCGGGCCGCGGCACCGGCCGCCGGCCGGTCGCGATCCTGCTCCTCGCCGTACTGGCCGCGCTCGTCGCCACGGCCGCCGCGGCCCGCTCGGGCGGCGCCGCCGCGGCCCCGGCCCGCGGCAAGATCGTCGTGGTCGGCGCGGAGAGCCAGTACGCCGACGTGATCAGCCAGGTCGGCGGCCGCTACGTGCAGGCCGGCGCCATCATGTCCAATCCCAGCACCGACCCGCACTCCTTCGAGGCGTCCATCGCCGTCGCCCGGGAGGTGGGCAGCGCCCGGCTCGTGGTGCAGAACGGGCTGGGCTACGACGCGTTCATGAACACCATCGAGTCGGCCGCGCCGGGCAGCGGCCGCACGGTCATCGACGTGCAGCGGCTGCTGCGGCTGCCGGACTCCGCTCCCAACCCCCACCTGTGGTACGACCCGGCCACGATGCCGAAGGTAGCGGGGGCGGTGGCCGCCGCCCTGGCTGAAATTCAGCCGTCGCACGCGGCCTACTTCACGGCCAACGCGGCGAAGTTCACCGCCAGCCTCGAGACGCTGGACGCGGCGGCGGCCAGCTTCCGGGCGGCCTACCCGGGTGTCCGCGTCGCGGTGACCGAGCCGGTGGCCGACTACCTGCTGACCGCGCTCGGCGCCGACAACCTGACCCCGTGGACGTTCCAGGCCGACGTGATGAACGGCGTCGACCCGTCGCCGCAGGACGTGGCCGCCGCCCGCGCGCTGTTCACCGGGCACCGGGTCCGGGTGTTCCTCTACAACCAGCAGGTGACCGACGCGCTCACCGAGTCGTTCATTACCCTCGCGGAGCAGAATCACATCCCGGTCGTCGGCGTGTACGAGACGATGCCGACCCCCGGGTACGACTACCAGACCTGGATGCGGGCCGAGGTGCAGGACCTGCGCCGGGCCGTAGCCGGCCAGCTCTCGAGCGAGCACCCGTGAGGACCGACATGCCACCGCTCCAGGCGGACGAGGAGCTGCGGTCGGCGCCGCTGCTGACGCTGCAGGACATCGGGGTGCGCCTCGGCGGCCGCCAGATCCTTGATGAGGTGACCTTCTCGCTCGCCGCCGGCGAGTTCACCGGCATCATCGGTCCCAACGGGGCGGGCAAGACCACGCTGCTGCGGGTCATCCTCGGCCTGCTCGAACCGGCCGGCGGGCGGGTGCTCGTCGCGGGCGAGCCGCTGAGCCGCAAGAACAAGGCCAGCATCGGCTACGTGCCGCAGAAGCTGGTCATCGACCCGGACATGCCGCTGCGGGCCCGTGACGTGGTGGCGCTGGGCCTGGACGGGCACAAGCTCGGGTTCAGCTTCCCCTCCCGGCAGCGGCGCGAGCTGGTCGACCGGGCCCTGGCCGACGTCGGCGCGGCCGCCTACGCCGACTCCCGGGTCGGCGAGCTGTCCGGCGGGGAGCAGCAGCGGGTGCTGATCGCGCACGCGCTGATCTCCCGGCCCCGGCTGCTGCTGCTGGACGAGCCGCTGGCCAACCTCGACCTGCGCAGCGAGCAGGAGATCGTGGCGGTGCTGGCCAAGCTGGCCCGCGAGCAGGAGATCGCCGTGCTGCTGTCCGCGCACGACATGAACCCCCTGCTGGGCGTCATGGACCGGATCGTGTACGTGGCGAACGGCCGCGCCGCCTGCGGCCCGACCGACGAGGTGGTCACCTCCGAAGGCCTCACCCGGCTGTACGGCCACCACGTGGACGTGGTCCGGGTGCACGGCCGGGTCCTCGTGGTGGCCGGGGAATAAGGCCGTGCACTACCTCTTCGAGCCGGGACTGCTCGGCAGCGGCCCGGTCCGCACCGCCCTGCTGGTGGGGGCGGTCGTCGCCGTCACCTCCGGGGTCATCGGCGTGTTCACCGTGCTGCGCGGGCAGTCCTTCGCCGGCCACTCGCTGGCCGACGTGGCCACCACCGGCGGGTCGGGCGCGTTCCTGGCCGGGATCAACCAGTTCTGGGGTTTCCTCGCCGCCGGGGTCGCCGCGGCCGCCCTGATGGAGGCGGTCGGGGTGCAGCGCCGCCGGGGCCGGGACGTGGCCACCGGGGTGGTGCTGGGCGCGGCTCTGGGCGCGGCCGCCCTCTTCCTCTACCTGGGGACGCTGCGGACCGCGACCACCGGCGCGTCGTTCACCGTGCTGTTCGGCTCGATCTTCGTGCTCAGCCCGGATACCGTCCCGGCGCTGGTCGCATCAGGCGGGCTGGCGCTGCTTACCGTGGCCGTGCTGGCCCGGGTGCTGCTGCTCACCGCGGTCTCGCCCGACCTGGCGCGGGCCCGCGGGGTCAACGTCCGGCTGGTCGGCACCGCCTACCTGGCGGCGCTGGCGGTAGCGGTCTCGCTGGCGGCGGTCGCGATCGGCGCGGTGCTGTCCACCGCGCTGCTTATCGGGCCGTCCGCCACCGCGCTGCGGGTGACCCGGAGCCCGGCCCGGGCCATGGCCGTCTCCGCGCTGACCGGGCTGGCCGCCACCTGGATCGGCATCGTGGCCGCGTACGACTCGTACTACTGGCCGCCGCACGGTCACAGCTGGCCGGTGTCGTTCTTCGTCGTGGTCCTGGTCCTGGCCGGCTACCTGCTCAGCTATGCGCGGCCGGGCCGGAAGCATGTTTAGCCCCCTGATGATGAACACCTGGATCGCCGCCTCGGCCGTGGCGGTGATCGCCGGGATCACCGGCTTCTTCGCCGTGCTGCGGGGTGCCACCTTCGCCGCCCACGCGATACCGAACGGGGCGTTCGCCGGCGCGGCCGGGGCGAGCCTGCTCGGCATCAACGTGATCTGGGGGCTGGCGGTGTTCGCGGTCGGCGGCGCGCTCGGCATCGGGGCGCTCGGCGCCGAGTCCCGCGGCAGCAAGGCCCGGCACGACGTGGTGACCGCGCTCGCGCTGGTGGTGATGCTCGGCGTCGGCGCGCTGTTCGTCAGCATCAGCAGCCAGTACGCCGAGGAGACCTACGCGCTGCTGTTCGGCGAGGTATTCGGGGTCAGCCGGGGCGAGGTGCTGCCGATCCTCGGTCTCGGCGTCGCCGCCGCGGTCGCGATCGCGGTCGCCTTCCGCCCGCTGATGCTGACCAGCGCGCTCCCCGAGGTGGCCGAGGCCCGCGGCCTGTCCACCCGCCGGGTGGAGATCTACTTCCTGGTGGTGATGGCCCTGGCCACGTCGATGACGGTGCCGGTGGTCGGCGCGCTGCTGATGTTCAGCCTGATGATCGGCCCGGCCGCCGCGGCCCGCGCGGTGACCGCCCGCCCGGGCGCGGCCCTGGGGCTGTCGGTGACGAGCGCGCTGGCCACGGTGTGGCTGTCCATCGCGCTGTCCTACCAGACGAACTGGCCGCTGGGCTTTTTCGTGGGCCTGATCGGGGCCGCGTTCTACCTGGTGGGCCTGGCCGCCCGGGCCCTCGGAAACACCTCGATTCGACCTGCCTGACACAGCAGTACCCGCCGGGACCACAATTGATCTATGACCAACCGGCTTAAGAGCGCGACGAGCCCCTACCTGCTGCAGCACGCCGACAACCCGGTGGACTGGTGGCCCTGGTCGGATGCGGCGTTCGCCGAGGCGAAACGCCGGGACGTGCCGGTGCTGCTGTCGGTCGGCTACGCGGCCTGCCACTGGTGCCACGTGATGGCGCACGAGTCGTTCGAAGACCCGGCCACCGCCGCGGTGGTCAACGACCGCGTGGTCGCGATCAAGGTGGACCGCGAGGAGCGGCCGGATATCGACGCGGTCTACATGGCCGCCACCCAGGCCATGACCGGCCAGGGCGGCTGGCCGATGACCGTGTTCATGACGCCCGAGGGTGACCCGTTCCTGTGCGGGACGTATTTCCCCCGCGCCCGGTTCGTGCAGGTGGTGACCGCGGTCGCGGAAGCCTGGCGCAAGGGCAAGGACCGGATCAAAAGTGAATCGGAACGGATCCGGCTTACTCTGGCGGAGAACGCCGCCGCCATGTCCCAGCTCGGCGGTACCGCGGGCGAGCACAGCGCGGATATGGTCACCGCCACCGCGGTGGTCGGCCTGGAGTCGAGCTTCGACCGGGTACAGGGCGGCTTCGGCCCGGCACCCAAGTTCCCGCCGTCGATGGTGCTGGAGTTCCTGCTGCGCTACGACGAGCGGACCGACGGGGAGCCGCCGGCGCTGGCGATGGCGGTGGCGACCTGCGAGGCGATGGCCCGCGGGGGCCTGTACGACCAGCTCGGCGGCGGTTTCGCCCGCTACAGCGTGGACCCGACGTGGACCGTGCCGCACTTCGAGAAGATGCTGTACGACAACGCGCTGCTGGCCGGGGTCTACACCCACCTGTGGCGCCGGACGGGAAGCGCGCTCGCCCGCCGGGTGGCCGAAGAGACCTGCGAGTTCCTGCTCCGGGAACTGCGCACCCCCGAGGGCGGTTTCGCCTCCTCGCTGGACGCCGACAGTGACGGCAGCGAGGGCACGTTCTACGTCTGGACCCCGGCCCAGCTGACCGAGGTCCTCGGCGAGCACGACGGCGCCTTCGCCGCCGCGGCGCTGGGCGTCACCGAGGCCGGGACGTTCGAGTACGGCTCGTCGGTGCTGCAGCGCCGCACTGAGTCGGATAATCCCGAGCGCCTGGACCGGATCCGCGGCCAGCTGCTGACCGCACGCGAGGGGCGTACCCGCCCGGCCCGCGACGACAAGGTGGTCGCGGCCTGGAACGGCATGGCGATCGGGGCACTGGCCGAGGCCGGGGTGCTGTTTGACCGTCCTGACCTGCTGACCGCGGCCCGCGAGGCGGCCGAACTGCTGACCGAGATCCACCTGCGCCAGTCCGCGCGGTTCTCCCCGCTGGTCGGCCGGACGCGGCTGCTGCGTACCTCGCGGGACGGGGTGGCCGGGGTGAGCGCGGGGCTGCTGGAGGACTACGCCTGCGTGGCGGCGGGCCTGATCAAGCTGTCCGGGCTGACCGGGGAGACCCGCTGGGCGACCTCGGCCGGGCTGCTGCTGGACACCGTGCTGGTCGCGTTTGCCGACGGCGACGGCGGCTTCTACGACACCGCCGAAGACGGCGAGCCGCTGATCTTCCGGCCCGCCGACCCGACCGACAACGCCACCCCGTCCGGTCTCTTCGCGGCGGCGGACGCGCTGGTCAGCTATGGCGCGCTGACCGGCGACGAGCGCTACCGCTCAGCGGCGGTGGCCGCACTGGCGGTGCTCCCGCCGATCGCGGCCAAGTTCCCCCGGGCCGGCGGGATGGGCCTGGTGGTGGCGGAGGCGCTCCTGTCCGGCCCCACCGAGATCGCGATCGTCGGCCCGGACGACGACCCGCGCACCGGTGACCTGCTCCGGGCGGCGCTGCACGCGGCGCCGCCCGGTACGGTGTTCGCCCTCGGCCCGGGCACCGACCCGGAAGCGGTCCCCGGCGAGAACGACATTCCGCTGCTGGCCGGGCGACCGCTGGTTTCCGGCGCGCCCGCGGCCTACGTCTGCCACCGTTTCACCTGCCAGGCGCCGGTCACCACCGCCGGCGCGCTGCGCGAAGCCCTGCGCGGCGCCTGACCGCGGCAGCAATCCCGGGCGGGCCGGGCGCCGAAGTAGAGGCGTGGCAACAACTGAACGCGGGCACCGGCTTCGGCGGCGGACTGACTCCGGGGCGGCGGTGCGGGGTTTCGCCCGCCCCGCGCCGGTAAGAACTACGCCAGGCGCCGCGCAACCCTGGGCGGCGCTCACAGAGCAAGGGAGCGGGCAATGAGGCTCGGCGGCCGGCGCGGGACGCGGTCAGCCGCCGTTGCCGTGCTGTTCGCGGTCCCGCTCGTCCTTAGCACCGGCGCCAAGCTGGTGGCCGGCTCGCCGGTACCTGCCGCGGGCGCCGCGACCGCACCCAGGCCGGCGGTCGCCGCGCTGCGCCGCACCGTGCAGGCCGACCTGCTCGTCGTCGCCCCCGCCGCACTGCCCGCCAGCCTGCTGGCCGCGGTCCGCAAGCTGCCCGGCCTGGTCGCCGCCGAGCCGATCGAGGCGGTCCGGATGCGGCTGAACGGGTCCGACACCGCGGTGCTGGGAGTGGATCCGTCCCAGTTCCGCTCGTTCGCCGCCCGGCCGACCGGGGCCGCGAACGCGCTGTGGCAGGGCGTGGCGGACGGCGGCATCGCGGTTTCCTACACGATGGGCAAGCTGGACAAGATTCCGCTCGGCGGGTCGCTGCTCGCGGCCGGGCGGACAACCCGGCGGCTGCCGGTGGTGGCGTTTGGCACGCTGGGCATCGGCGGGGTGAACGCGGTGGTGTCGGACGCGACCGCCCGGGCGCTGGGCGCGCCCGCGGGCAACGCGATCGTGATCAGCGTGCGTACCGCGGACTTCACCGCCGACACCGCCGCCGTCGGCCGGCTGCTGCCGAAGGGGGCCGGCGTCGAGCCGCTCGTCTCGGTGATTCAGGGCCCGGCCGGGTCTAGCCCGGCGGCGTCCGGTCCGGCGGGGTCCGGTCCGGCCGGCGCGGGCTCGGCCGGCGCGGCCGGGTTGCCCGCCGGGGCGATCGGCACCATGCTGCAGGCCGCGATGAGCCGGCGGGGGCTGCCGTACGTATGGGGCGCGGCCGGGCCGTCCTCGTTCGACTGCTCGGGCCTCGTCCAGTGGTCGTTCGCCCGGGCCGGGATCACCGTGCCGCGGGTCGCCGCGGACCAGGCCCTAGCCGGGCCGGCCGTGCCGGTGAGCCAGCTGGCGGCGGGGGACCTGCTGTTCTACCACACCGACCCGACCGACCCCGGTTACATCTCGCACGTCGCGATCTACCTGGGCGGCGGCCAGATGATCCAGGCCCCGCAGCCGGGCCAGGACGTCGAGGTCGTCCCGGCTGACTTCGGCTCCGAGTTCGCCGGCGCCGTCCGGGTCAGCCCGGCGCAGGCTGCCACCGTGGCCGGCCGTATCGCCTGAGGCGTAACCGGCGTCGTTGACGGGACTTGCTTGCAGTGTAATCATGATTACATGAGTACAGAGATACAAGCCTGGTTCTCGGGGCGGCTCCCCGACGAGTGGTTCACCGAGCCCGCCGACGTCATCGTCGACCGGGAAGAAATCCTGGTCACCGGCACCCTGTCCGCCCCTGAGACGCAGGCCGGCGATGACGCCAGCGCCAGCGCGGCGGCGGAGGGGCGGATCAAGCGGTTCCGCGAAGACACCCGCGCGCGGCGGATCGAGATCGCCCGCGAGGCAGAGCGCAAGTTCGGCCGCAAGGTCGGCTGGGGCGCCCGCTGCGGCGCGGAGACCGAGGTGTTCACCAACGTGTCGGTCCCGGTGATGACCCGGCTTCGGCAGCCCGAGCGGCGGGTGCTGGATACGCTGGTGGACGCGGGCGTCGCCCGCTCCCGTTCCGACGCCCTGGCCTGGTGCGTGCGGCTGACCGGGGAGCACGCGGACGCCTGGCTGGCCGAGCTGCGCGACGCGCTGCTCAAGGTCGAAGCGGTCCGCATCCAGGGGCCAACCGGGTCGTAAGACCCGCCAGCGCGCTAAGCGCACATCTCACCCGCCTCTCGGGTAAAGCGACGTGCCTTCAGCCCCCGGTCGGATACCGTGGCCTAGGGGGTTCGGCCCTGTGTTTTTCGACACTGGCGCTCTGCTGCGAGGAAGGTCGGTTCATGGGATACCGCGACCTGGGCTACCGGCTGTACGAGCGGCGGCTGGAGGCCTACCTGGCGGGCAAGCCGACCCTTCCCCGGCACGTCGGGGTGATGTGCGACGGCAACCGGCGCTGGGCCCGGTCCGCGGGGCACACCGACGTCAGCAAGGGCCACCGTAAGGGCGCCGACAAGATCTTCGAGCTGCTGCAGTGGTGCCGGGAAGTCGGCGTGGAGGTAGTCACCCTCTGGCTGCTTTCCACCGACAACCTCGGCCGCGACGAGGAAGAGCTCGGGCCGCTGCTGGCCATCATCGAGGAGACGGTGGCCGGCCTGGTCGACGAGGGCTGGAACGTCAACCCGGTCGGCGCCCTGGACCTGCTGCCCGACCAGACCGCACGGGTCCTGAAGCAGGCGGGCGAGGCCACCGCGGGCAACCCCGGCCTGATCGTCAACGTGGCCGTCGGCTACGGCGGGCGCCGCGAGATCGCCGACGCCGTCCGGTCGATGCTCATCGAGCACGCCAGCCGGGGCACCACGATCGAGCAGCTGGCCGAGGTCCTCGACGTGGAGCACATCGCCGAGCACCTCTACACGGCCGGCCAGCCCGATCCGGACCTGGTGATCCGGACCAGCGGCGAGCAGCGGCTGGGCGGTTTCCTGCTGTGGCAATCAACACATTCCGAGTTCTACTTCTGCGACGCGTACTGGCCGGCCTTCCGAAAAGTGGACTTCCTGCGGGCTTTGCGTTCCTATTCCGAGCGCAGCCGCCGGTTCGGCTCGTAGCCCGCGGCGGCCGTTCGTTCAACCCGTGCAAATTAGGGCTTTAGGAATGCCCTGATCGTGGGTACTTTCAGAGATGGCGGGCACCTCTTCAGGGTGCCCCCGCGGGAGGCCCCCTGAGTTCGCTACGTGCGACGAGAGGGCCGGCGCGGCCCTCTAAGGCGGGCAGCCCCGGTCCATCTGACACGATTGCCGCCGGAGCATCCGGTGACGACGTGTCCTGTCCGCGGCACCGGAACTCGCGCCCGGTGCCCAGGGGAGATCTGCGTGGCCAACTCTGTGCAGCGCCGTACCTACGTCCTCGACACCAGCGTCCTGCTCGCTGACCCGGCGGCATTCTCGCGGTTCGACGAACACAATGTCGTCGTCCCGGTCGTGGTCATTACCGAGCTGGAAGCCAAGCGTCACCACCCTGAGCTGGGCTACTTCGCCCGTCAGGCCCTGCGTTTCCTCGACGACCAGCGGATCTCGCACGGACGTCTGGACGACGAGACCCCGGTCGGGGACCTCGGCGGCACGGTCCGGGTGGAGCTCAACCACGTCGACGCGCAGGTGCTCCCGGCTGGCTTCCGGCTCGGGGACAACGACACCCGGATCCTTTCCGTGGCCCGCGCCCTCGCCAACGAGGGCAACGACGTAGTCCTGGTCAGCAAGGACATGCCGCTGCGGATCAAGGCGTCGTCGATCGGCCTGGAGGCGCAGGAGTACCGGGCCGAGCTGCCGGTCGATTCCGGGTGGACCGGTATGGCCGAGCTCGACCTGACGTCGGCCGAGGTAGCGGAACTGTGGGAACTGGGCACGCTGGACTGCGAGGCGGCCCGCGAGCTGCCCTGCCACACCGGGCTGGTACTGCACACCAATACCGGGAGCACGCTGGCCCGGGTCCGGCCGGACAAGCAGATCCAGCTGGTGCGGGGCGACCGCGAGGCGTTCGGGCTGCACGGCCGCTCGGCCGAGCAGCGCATCGCGCTCGACCTGCTGCTCGACAACGAGATCGGCATCGTCAGCATGGGCGGCCGCGCCGGGACGGGCAAGTCGGCGCTGGCGCTGTGCGCCGGCCTGGAGGCGGTCATGGAGCGCCGCCAGCACCGCAAGGTCATCGTGTTCCGCCCGCTGTACCCGGTCGGCGGCCAGGACCTGGGTTACCTCCCGGGCTCCGAGTCGGAAAAGATGGGCCCCTGGGCGCAGGCGGTCTACGACACGCTCTCGGCGGTCACCACGCAGGAGGTGATCGACGAGATCATCGCGCGCGACATGATCGAGGTGCTGCCGCTGACTCACATCCGCGGCCGCAGCCTGCACGATGCCTTCGTGATCGTGGACGAGGCGCAGTCCCTGGAGCGCGGCGTGCTGCTCACCGTGCTGTCGCGGATCGGCTCCGGCTCCCGGGTGATCCTCACCCACGACATCGCGCAGCGGGACAACCTGCGCGTCGGCCGGCACGACGGCGTGGTCGCGGTGATCGAGAAGCTCAAGGGCCACCCGCTGTTCGCCCACGTGACCCTCACCCGCTCCGAGCGCTCCGCCATCGCCGCCCTGGTGACCGACCTGTTGGAAGACACCCAGCTGTAGCCCAGCGAACGCCGGCCACGGGGTCCTAAACTGGCCCCCGTGACCGGCGTCATCCACAACGATCAAAACCGTCTGCCCGAACGGACCGGGCCGGCTCCCCAGGCGAACCGCCACTCGCCCGGGGAGCCTGCCGTTCTTCCGGCCGTCTCCGTCGTCATGCCGGTCCTCAACGAGGAGCGGCACCTGGCCGAGTCGGTCGCCTGCGTGCTCGACCAGCAGTACCCGGGCGGGTTCGAGCTGGTCCTGGCCATCGGTCCGTCCCGCGACCGGACCGAGGCGATCGCCCGCGAGCTGGCCGCCGCCGACCACCGGGTCACCGTGGTGCCCAACCCGTCCGGCCAGATCGCCTCCGCGATGAACGCCGCGGTGCGTACCGCCCGGCACGAGATCATCACCCGTATCGACGCGCACTCCATGCTCCCCGACGGCTACCTCCAGACCGCGGTGCGCGCGCTGATGGAGACCGGCGCCGCCGACGTCGGCGGCTGGATGGCGGCCGAGGGCGTCACCCCGTTCCAGCGGGCGGTCGCCTGGGCCATGACCTCCCCCTTCGGGATGGGGGCGGCGGCCAACCACACCGGCGGCGACGCCGGCCCGGCCGACACCGTCTACCTCGGGGTCTACCGGCGGACGGAGATCGAGCGGGTCGGCGGCTACGACGAGACCATGCTCATCGCCGAGGACTGGGAACTCAACTACCGGATCCGCGCGGCCGGCGGGCTGATCTGGTTCACCCCGGACCTCAAGGTCACCTACCGCCCGCGGGCCACCCTGGGCGCGCTGGCCAGACAGCAGTTCCGCTACGGGCGCTGGCGGCGGGTCGTCGCCCGCCGTCACCCGGAAACGGTCAGCTACCGTTACCTGGCCGCTCCGGTCGCGACCGCGCTCAGCTTTCTCGGCCTGGTCTGCGGGATCGAGGGACTGACCCCGCTCATTCCCGGCAGCGGCCGGCTGGCGCTCCTCGGCTTCGTCGTCCCCGCGGCCTACCTGCTCGGTGTTTCCGCCGTCGCGGCGGCCTTCGCCCGCGACGTGCCGCTGAACGTGCGGGTGCGGGTGCCGCTGGCCCTCGCCGCCATGCACCTGTGCTGGGGCGCCGGCTACCTCACCAGCCCCCGCCGTCTGGCCCGGCGCCGCGGGGCCGGGACGCCTGCGCGACCGGCCTGACACGGCTGTCGGCCACCGCGGGCCAGTGGTAACAGCCGACCCGTACAATGCCGTGTATTGATCTGCGGGGGACGACCCCCGCACCCCCGAAAAGGATCGTGACGTGGGCTTTGATCTCGCCACCGAACTCGCGGCCGTGCGCGGCCAGGGCTACGAGCTGCACTCCAGGTACCTGAACCCGCAGCTGCCGCGCACGCTGCGCACGATCGGCTTCGACAAGGACTACGTGCGCGGCGAGGGCGCGTACCTGTACGACGCGGAAGGGAACGCCTACGCGGACTTCCTGTCCGGGTTCGGGGTGTTCGCCGCGGGCCGCAGCCACCCGGTGATCAAGAAGGCGCTGCAGGACGCGCTCGAGGTGGACTTCGCCGCCTGGACTCAGTTCGACTGCCAGCCGATCATGGGCCTGCTGGGGGAGCGGCTGCTGGCCAAGGCGCCCGGCCTGGAGCGGGTCTTCTTCTGCAACAGCGGCGCCGAGGCGGTCGAGTCGGCGCTCAAGTTCGCCCGTCACGCCACCGGCAAGGGCCGGGTGGTCTACGCCCGGCACGGGTTCCACGGGCTGACCGCCGGGGCGCTCTCGGTCAACGGGGCGGATGAGTTCAGGGCGGGCTTCGCCCCGCTGCTGCCGGACACCCAGATCCCCCTGGGGGACATCGCCGCGCTGGACGCGGAGCTGCGCAAGGGCGGCGTGGCCGCGCTGATCGTCGAGCCGGTACAGGGCCACGGAGTGATGATGACCCCGCCCGGGTTCCTCGCCGAGGCCAGGACGCTGCTGCACTCCCGCGGGGCGCTGCTGATCTGTGACGAGGTCCAGGTCGGGCTGGGCCGCACCGGCCGGTTCTTCTCCTACCAGTACGACGACGTGCGGCCGGATATCGTCACGGTCGCCAAGGCCCTGTCCGGCGGGTACGTGCCGGTCGGCGCGATGCTGACCACGGACAAGATCTACGGCTCGGTCTACTCGTCCATGGACAAGCTCATGGTGCACTCCACCACCTTCAAGGGCGGCCCGCTGGCCATGGCGGCCGGCCTGGCCGCGCTGGCCGTCATCGACGACGAGGGCCTGGTGGAGAACGCCGAGCGGCGCGGCACGGAGCTGATGCGCGGCCTGCAGGACCTCGCCGGCCGCTACGACCTGATCAAGGACGTCCGCGGCAAGGGCCTGATCATCGGTCTCGAGTTCGGGCGGCCGTCCGGGCTGAAGGCGAGGGCTAACTGGACGATGCTGCAGAAGGCCCGGGTGGGCCTGTTCGCCCAGACGATCGTGGTCGCGCTGTTCCAGCGGCACCGCATCCTGACCCAGGTCTCCGGCGACCACATGGAAGTGATCAAGCTCATCCCGCCGCTGATGATCGGCGACGCGGAGGTCAAGCTCTTCCTCGACGGCCTGGCCGACGTCCTCGACGACGCCTCCAAGGGCAGCGGGCTGATGTGGGACTTCGGCCGCACCCTGATCAAGCAGGCGGTTCGCGCCTGACTCACAAGACCGCGGTCAGGCGTCGGCCAGCCTCAGCAGCGCTTCGGCCACCACCAGGTCGCCGGGGTAGGTGACCTTGATGTTGCTCTCGCTGCCGGGCACGATCCGCACCGGGACCTCCGGCAGGTAACGCAGCACGACGCTGCAGTCGTCAGTCGGGGTGAACCGCGGGTCCTGCGCCGCCAGCCGGTGCGCCTCGGCGATGACCGAGAGACGGAAACCCTGCGGGGTCTGCGCCCGGTACAGCGTCTCCCGCGGCGGCACGTGGGTGATCGCGTTGTCCCGGACCGCCAGGATGGTGTCCGAGGCCGGGACCGCGGTACCGATCGCGTCGTGCTCCCGCAACGCCGCGATGCAGTCGGCGATGATCCGCCCGGTGACCAGGGGGCGGGCGGCGTCGTGGATGAGCACGCCGGTGACGGCCGGGTCGTAGCGGGCGCCGATGTGAGTCAGGGCGTTCCGGACCGAGTCCGAACGGGTGGCGCCGCCCTCGATGACCGCTACGACCCGGCCGTCGGCCCGGCGCAGCGCCTCCTCGTGGTAAGCGGCGGGCATGACCAGCAGGATCTCGTCGACTCCGGGGGTGCCGGCGAACGCCGCGACGCAGTGCTCGACCAGGGTCCGGCCGCCCAGGAGGAGCAGCTGCTTGGGCCGGCCCGCGCCAAACCGGGTGCCGGTTCCGCCGCCGAGCACCACCGCCACCACACGTTCGATCACATCAGCGGACTTTACCCGGTTCTCGGGGCGTGGTTCCTCGAAGCCAGCCGGGGTATCGGGCTACGCTGAGGTCACGGCGCGCTACCGGATGCGCCACAGTGCCTATGTTGTCGCGGTTCCGAGGAGGACGGGATGGCCGGCCACCTGAGTGCGCGGCAGTCCGTGCTCTACCGGCTGTCCCCGCTGACGCTGTCCCGCATCTCGGTCGGCTTCGCGCTGATCGCGGCGCTCTGGCTCACCGTGGCGTCGGTCCGCGGGGACTTCATCGCGCTGATCGCGGCGCTGGCGGTGCTCGTCTGCGGCCAGGCCGGACGGCTGCTGGCCGGCCTGCGGGCGGCGCCGGCCGTCGAGTGGGGCCTCGCGGGCAGCGGCATGGTGGCCGAGTTCCTGGTTTACGCGGGTCTCGCGGTCGCGGCCGACCGGCACGCCGCCGCCTTCGCGGGTCTGGCGGGCAGCTCGCTGAGCGGGACGTTCGTGGCCGCGCTGGGCGGCCCCGGCAGCGCCGGGGTGTGGCGGCTGGCGATCGTCGCCGCCATCCTCGGCCTGCTCACGCCGATGGTGGACCTGTGCGTGTACGGCCCCTCCCTGCCCGGGACCAGGACGCACCTGTTCGGGCCGCCCGGCGACATCCGGCTCCCGCTGGCCTGCCTGTCCGTGCTGCTGTTGGGCACCCGCGCCGCCTTCCTGGTCATAGTGGTCCTTGGCCTGGCCGCACTCTGCGTGACCGTGACCGGCGGCTTGCGGCTGGGCGGGGACCGCAGCGAGATCCGCGGCTACCGGGGGGACGGGCGGATCGCGGTCCGGATCGGCGGCTGGGTCGGCGGCCGGGTCCCGCCGCTGCCCCCGCTGGCGGTCGGGCTGCTGGTCACCGGCGTGCTGGCCGCGCTCGGGCTGCACAATCTGTCCGGCCTCCTGCTGCTCACGCCAGCCGAGGCGATGCTGCTGGCCGCGTTTGCGTCCTGGCACCCGCACGACGGCCGCGCCGACTGGCTTGTCCCGCCGCTGATCCACGCGGCCGAGTACGTGTTCATCGCCGAGATCGGGTTCGCCGGTCACGTCTGGCCGCCGCTGACCTTCGCCGTGGTCGCGGCGATCGGGCTCCGGCACCTGGACCTGGCCTACCGGGTGCGCGGTGCCCTGTCGTCCGGCATCGACCGGCGCGGCCTCGGCTGGGAGGGGCGGATGATCGCGGTCGGCATCGCCGCGGTAGCCGGCCTCGCGCCGCTGGGCTACGTGCTGCTCGGGCTCTACCTGTGGTGGCGGCTGGCCCGGGACTGGCTGGTCGGCTGGTCAGCTCGACATGCCGCCGTCCACCGCTAGCGTCGTCCCGGTGATAAACGAGCTGTCGTCGCTGGCCAGGAACAGCATGACCCGCGCGATCTCTTCCGGTGCGGCGTGCCGGCCGAGCGGGATCATGGCGTCGAAGACCGCGGCCGCCGCGGCGCGGCCGGCGCCGGTGGCCAGCAGGAAGGCGCCGCGGACGTGCACCGCGAGAGTCTGGTCGAAGGCGTCCTCCGGGTAGTCGGCGATCGGCCCGGTCGCCCCGGCGATCCCCGCGTTGGCGATCACTACGTCCAGCCGCCCGAACCGGGCCACGGCCGCGTCCACGGCCGCCTTGACCTGCGCGGAGTCGGTGACATCGGTCACCCGCCAGGCCGCCTGGGCGCCGAGCTCGTCCGCGCCGGCCCGCAGGTCCGGCTCGGAAATGCCCGCCAGGAACACGCCCGCGCCCGCGTTCACGAGCGCGCGGGCGGTGGCCAGGCCGATCGAGCCCTCGCCCCCGGTGATGATCGCGGCCTTGCCCGTCAGTCCACCCATATCGCGGATGGTACAACGCGGGGTACGGGGGGCCGCCACCCGGGAAATGACAGTACTATCGCGCTATATGGGTGGCGTACGGCCTGGCGCCGGTTTCGAGTCCCCGGCCGCCATGCGACGCCGCTGGCTGGCCGGCATCTTCGCGGTCTCCGCGGTCTGGGCGATCCTGGTCGCGGTCGTCAGCTCCGATTCGGTGCACGTCCTCTGGGGCGAGATGGCAGCGGTCGGCTACGGGCTGGCGCTCGCCGTCATCCTCCTGCTCCGGTCCGCGCGCACCGCTGACCTGGCCCTCGGCCTGGCCTTCGTCGGCGGTCTGCTCGCGCCGCTGGGCTGGATGGCGGCGCACAGCAACTCCGCCGCGGGTACCGGGCTCGAGCAGCCCGAGGTGTGGGTCGTCGCCCGCTCGGGCCTGTCGCTGATCCACCACGGCACCCCCTACACCGACTGGTCGGTGCTCGCGGGCACCCACGATCCCAACGCCTTCAACCCCTACCTGCCGGTGATGGCGCTGTTCGGGCTCCCCCGCGCCTTCTTCAACCTCGGCCTGCTCACCGATCCGCGGGTCTGGTTCGGCGTGGTGTTCCTGGTTGTCTTCTGGCTGGCGCTGCGGGCGGGCGGGGCGCGCGATCCCGGCCGCTGGACCGTGCTGGTCGGGGCCAGCCCGGTGATCGCCTTCGAGCTCGCGGTGGGCGGCACCGACGTGCCGATGGTGGCGTTCCTCTGCCTGGGGTTCGCCTACCTGTCGGTCAGCAAGCCGGTACTGGCCGGCCTCGCGCTCGGCCTCGGCTCCTCGATGAAGGCCACCGCCTGGCCCGCCCTGCTGGTCGCCGTCGCGCTGCTCGCGGTGCGCGACGGCAAGCGCGCGGTGCGTGACTTTGCCCTGACCGCGATCGCCGTGGTCGCCCTGTGCGTCGGCCCGTTCCTGGTCAGCCACCCGCGGGCCCTGGTGGTGAACACGATCAAGTTCCCGCTGGGGCTGGCCGGTGTCACCTCCGCGGCCCGCAGCCCGCTGCCCGGGTACGTCATCGCCCACGCCTGGCCGCACACCGGGCACCAGATCGTGGTCGGGCTGCTCGGACTGGCGGGCCTGCTGGTCGCGCTCTCCCTGGTCTTCCGCCCGCCGCGGTCGGTGCCGCGGGCGGTCATACTGCTGGCCGGGGCGATGACGCTGAGTTTCGTGCTGGCCCCGTCGACCCGGTTCGGGTACTTCATCTACCCGGCCGCGCTGGCCATCTGGCTGCTGGCCGTGTGGGCCGGCCGGCGGGCGGACGAGGACCTGCTAGGCGAGATCGACGTGGGCTTCCTGCCAGCTCGCGTACCAGAGGCCCCACCATCCCCGTGAGGCCGCGAGCGGCAGGATGTACCTGACCGTCTGCGCGTAGTACTCCCGCTGCCGGGGCAGCGGCAGGTTGCGCAGGGTCTGCACGTTGGACAGGCGGTCAGCCAGCTTGACCAGGACCGCGTCGTCCGGCGCGTCCGCCAGCCGGGCCAGGTAGGCCTCCTTGGCTGCCTTCCGGGCGGCCTGGCCGGCGCCGTCTTCCGGCTCGGGCTTGGTCACCCAGCCGACCAGGTCCGCGACCCGGTCCCCGAAGGCCGCCCGCACTTCGTCCAGCGTGCAGGGGGTGTCTTCCACCACGTCGTGCAGCACCGCGGCGCACAAGACGTCCGGGTCGCCGACCCCGGCCCCGCGCACCAGCACCTCCAGCGCCTCCAGGAGATGCTCGGCGTAGGGGGCTCCGGTCGGGCGTTTCTGGCCGCCGTGGCAGCGCAGCGCGAACACGACCGCCCGGGCCACCGCGTCAGCGGCGGGCGCGGGCAGCAGCCGGCGCAGCCCGGGCTCGGCCTGCGGCCAGGTATGCCAGTCGGTAAAGAGTTCCACCTGGCCAGTGAACCGTAAAAATCCAGGCCCGTCCGGGGTCTGGCGATCGCGGTTCCGGTCGCTACAGTGGGGTCCGTGCGCCTGCGGCTACCGAACGTGCTCGTGCGCGTGGGCGAGAGCCACGCCTCCGTTCGGGATGATCAAAAAAGGGGCCCCGGCCGCTGGTGGTGGCTGCCGTCCTGGACCTTCGCCGCGGTCACCCAGGCGCCGGCCCTGCTCGCGGTGGCGTGGCTGGTACCGGGGACCGCGCTGCTGCTCGCGGGGCGGGTGCTGCCGACCCCGATGGTGATCATCTTCGTGCCGCTGGCGGTCGCGCTGTGCTATTTCGCGATGCGGCGGCTGCCGGTGACCTGGCCCCGGGCGGCTGACCCGGCTCCGCCCGGCCCGGGGCGGCGGGCCGACGTGCCCGCGGCCGCGCTGCTGGCCGCGCTCGCGGTCGCGGCCGGATTCGGGGTCTGGCAGGCGGTCTTCGGGTCCGAGCAGGTTTTCGTGGCCAGCGATCCCGGGGTCTACCTGCAGTACGGGTACTGGATCGCCGAGCACGGCACGGCCCGCATCCCGGAGTCGGCCGGCGCGTTCGGCGGGGCCGGCGGCCTGAACTTCGCGACCACCGGGTTCGCCGCCGCCGGCGGCTCGCTCATTCCTGGTTACCTGCCCGGCCTGCCGCTGCTGCTCGCCGCGGGAACCTGGCTGCACGGCCTGAGCGGGGCGCTGCTGACCCCGGCGGTCCTCGGCGGCGCCGCCGTCCTGTCGTTCGGCGGCCTGGTGGGGCGGCTGTGCGGGGCCTGGTGGGCGGTGGCCGCGGAGCTGGTGCTGGCGCTGAGCCTGCCCGAGGTCTACGCGTCGCGGACCCCGTTCAGCGAGCCGCTCGTGCAGGTGCTGCTGTTCGGCGGCCTGTGCCTGTTTACCGATTCGCTGGTGGTGCGGCGGCGCGGCTTCGTCGGCCTGGGCGGATTCGGCGGATTCGGCGAGGGGGTGTCGCTGGCCGGGCTCGGCGGGTTCGCCCTGGGGCTCACGGTGCTGGTGAACATCGGTTCCCTGGGTGCCCTGCTGCCCGCCTTCCCGCTGCTCGCGGTCCTGTTCGTGACCCGCCGCCCGCAGGCCGGCCCGTTCGGCGTCGGCCTGGTCCTCGGCCTCGGGACCGGACTGGCGGTAGGCCTGATCCTGGACCGCCCGTACCTGTCCACCGTGTCGGCCCAGCTGCACCTGATCAGCCTGTGCGCGGCCGGCTTCGGGATACTGACCGCGCTGGTGGCGCCGCTGGCGTTCCCCGGCGCCCGCGCCCGGCTCCGCCGGGTGTGCGGGTTCCGCCCGCGCCTGCGGCGGCACCACCGCAGGCAGCTCGTCCTGCCGTCCCTCGGCACGGTCCTGGCCTGGACCGCCGCCGCGCTGCCGGTGCTCGCCCTGGCCTTCCTGGCCGCCCGGCCGCACCTGCAGACCGTGCGCGGGCAGACCAACCCGGCGGTCATCCGGCACGTCGCGTCGCTGCAGCGACTGGAGGGCAGCGCGATCGACGGGACACGGCAGTACTACGAGTCCAGCCTCTACTGGGTGCTCTGGTACCTCGGGCTGCCGGCCGCGCTGCTCGCCTGCGCCGGGGCGGCCCTGCTCGCGCGCCGGTCGGTGTGCGCGGTCCTCGGGCTCCGCTGGCCCGATGGCGCTTCGGCTTCGCATCCGGGCGCCCCGGTCAGTTTGGCCGGCCCCCCCGGTTCGCCGGACGACGTGGCGCCCCTGTGGGCGCTGCCGTTCCTGCTCGTCGGCTGGTCGGTGGCCACCGTGCTGTGGGATCCCTCCGTGGTGCCGTGGCAGCCCCTCGCCGTCCGCCGCCTGGTGCCCGTGGTCCTCCCGGGCCTGCTGCTGTTCGGCGTGTGGGCGGCGTCCCGGCTGACCTCGCGCGCATCGGTGGTCAGCGCCTCGCGCGCCGCCACCGTGCTGGCCGGAACGTGCTGCGTCCTCGCCCTGTCGATCCCGCCGCTGGTCACCACGCTCAACCCGGCCCTGACGGCCCGGCCGACGGCAGGCCCCTATTCATCCGGCGTCGCGAAATTCGTCAGCCGGGTCCACCTGCGCGGTGTGGGCGCCTCGGCCACCTACGGCGGATCGGTCGCCGCCGCGAGGTCGCTGTGCGCGGCTATCGGCCCGTCGGCCAGCGTCCTGTTCACCGACGCGTCTGCCGCCGCGGTATTCGCCCCGGTCGTCCGCGACTTTTGCGGCCAGCCGGCCGCCTTCCTGACCCCGCCCGCGTCGCCCCCGTCGGCCGCCGCGTTCACCGCGGAGCTGGGGCAGGCGGTGCGGTCAGTCGAGCGGACCGGCCGCCGGCCGGTGCTGCTGGGCTCGTCCAGCGCGTCGGTAGCGCTGTCCGGACTCGTGCCCCGGCCGGTAGTTTCCCTCAGTACCGCCGGCGACGCCGAGGTGCTGGACGGGCCGCCGGGAGGCAACTGGGCAGTGGTCTACTCGCTGTGGCTGTCCGCGCCGGTCGGGAGCGGGGGATAGCGCCTTGGCCGGAACCCGGGTTCGGGGCGCCGATTTGCTTCTGCAGCCGGGAGTTCATACAGTAAAGACATCGCCGCGGGGTGGAGCAGTTCGGTAGCTCGCTGGGCTCATAACCCAGAGGTCGTAGGTTCAAATCCTACCCCCGCTACCAAGTCAGAGGCCGGATTCGAACAAGGGTCCGGCCTCTTGTTTTTAGTCTGCGCCAAGAGGCTTACCGTAGAGCCTTCTGCAGCTTGATGCTAATATGCTTTTATGCGCACCACGATTGATATGCCCGACGTTCTGATGCGAGCGGCTAAAACGCGGGCGGCTGAGCACGGCGAGAGCCTGAAGGACCTGGTGAACAGGGCGCTGGCGTATGAGCTCGGGCTGCCGTCGGTGCCCAAGCGGAAGACGGGGCGAGTCGCGCTGCCGCTGATTGCACGGGAGGCGGCGCCCGCCGTTCTTGTCACGAACGATGACCTCGCGGCTGCACTTGAAGCCGAAGACATTGACCGGTACTCGTCGTGATCTTGGTTGACGTCGGTGTCTGGCTGGCCGCAGTCTGGGGGCGGCACGCACACTATCCAGTCGCGTCTGAGTGGGTCAACCAGCAGACGGATGACCTGGTGTTCTGCCGTGTCACTCAGATGGGCTTGCTGAGGCTGCTATCCAGCCCGGCCATCATGGGTGGCGACGCAGTCGACCGTAGCCAGGCCTGGCGGCTGTTCGACCAGCTCTGGTCGGATGAGCGCATCCTGTGGGCTGACGAACCGGACGAGCTGGACGCCGTTTGGCGGGCGATCTCGGCGCGCGCCGATCAAAGCCACAAGCTGTGGACGGATGACTATCTAGCGGCCTTCGCGCAGGCGGGTGACCTGACGCTGGCCACTCTCGATCGCAAGCTTTCCGCTCGATATCTCTCCGTCCGGGTAGAATCGCTGCTGGCTTAATTCAGCTAAGCGGCGAGCAGGGTCAGTGCGCCGCCGATAACCCAGAGGTCGAAGGTTCAAATCCTACCCCCGCTACCAAGGCAGAGGCGAGTCTGTTTTGACAGCACTCAGATTTTGGTCATACTTTTGACTATGACTGTTCTTCCGTTGGGCGACGTCAAGTCGCACCTGTCTGAGCTCGTCGGCCGGGTGCATGACCAGCATGAGCGGGTAACCGTGACCGTTCACGGTAAGCCGTCAGCCATCCTCATCGCTCCGGAGGATCTGGAAGCGCTTGAGGAGACTCTGGCCATCATGCGGGATGCCGCGACGATGAACCGGCTCGCTGAGTCCGATGCCGAGTTGGCCCGCGGTGAGTACGTCTCTGCAGAGGAACTTGCTGAGACGATGAGGCGCCGTCAGGCGCTGTGAGCGACCAGCCCGAAGAGGGTCTCTACTACGAGCTGCGAACGACTTCCGCGGTTCGCCGTGCCCTGGGCGAGGTCCTGCCGGAGGCCGTTGCAGCGGCAGCCTATGAGTTCATCACCGGTCCTCTCTTGCGAGAGCCTTACCGCGTAGGCAAGAGGCTTCTTCCGCCGATGGATGACCGGTTCAGCGCACGGCGCGGTACCTACCGGATCATCTACCGGATCGATGACAAGAACCGGGCAGTGACCGTGGTGGACGTCGACCACCGCCGCGACGTCTACCGGTCGTAGGACTGTGGTTCGCACGTTGCCGAATAACGCGTAGTAGTTCTATCAAGGCGACGGTAGCGTTTGGACGTGACCGACCCGCGATGTGCGTACCTCATTGTCGGTAATCCGAGGACGGGTAGCACCGTTCTTGCCCGCGCGCTCACGGAAACCGGATGCATGGGACGTCCCGAGGAGTACTTCTGGCGATGGCAAGAGAAGGAGTGGGCATCGCGCTTCGGGCTGCCAGCCCCAGACGAAGCTAACTACGCCGGATATGTCCGGGCAGCTCTGCAGTACGGCACCACTTCGAATGGGGTTCGGCGGCCTGCTTAATCTGGTCCTCGATCTCGGCGGCCCGGTAAGCCGGCCGGGGTCAGGGGGCCACGGACACCGGTTCGCCGGGGCTGACGACCTTGACCGGTACGTCCGGGACCAAGCGGCGCAACGCCGCGACGAAATGGCCAGGGTTCTTGTCCAGCTTAAGAATGAGGCGGTCGCCGACCGGGCCGCCGGTGAAGGCGTAGTGGTGTGGCAGTGCCAGTTTCGGCCGCAGGACAGAGGCGAGCTCGGCGGCCTCCTCAGCGTTCATGGTGACCTGCTTATTTCCTGCCATTCGGATCGTCAGGCCGTTGACCGGAAGTAGCGCGACGTCCAGCGGGCCGTACCGGTCGGTCAGAGTGCGCAACTCCGGGATGAGCATGGTGTCGCCGGCGAAATAGACACTGCGTCCGCCACCACTGATCACGAACGTGACCTCGAAGACGCCATGCTTGCCGGGGGCTGCGGTGATCGTCAAGTCGCCAACACTGGCGGACTGCCACGGTTCAAGCACGCGGATGTTGGTGAACCCCGCCTTACTCGCCGCTTTGGGAACCGTATTGGCGCACAGGATGGGCACATCCTTACCGGGGTAGCGACTGAAAGCATCGAAGTCGCAGTGGTCGTAGTGGTGGTGGCTGATCACGACGGCGTCAAGATGCGGCAAGTTCTCCGGCCTAAGAGCGACCGGCTCGCCGGGATGGTAGAAGGTCTTCTCGGAGAACCAAGGGTCGGTGAGCACGGTCAAGCCGCCGATCTTGATCAGGTGGCAGCTGTGGGTGATCCGGGTAACGATGAGCGACTCAGTCATGGCTGCTCCAGCGGAGTTCATTGCTCAGCAAGGTCGATCCTTCCCGAGGGTTCGCGCAGCGACCTGTCGTCAAGTCGCTGGTACTTAGTACCATATCAGACTAAGTACCACTCGGTACTGGGGAGATCTCGTCCGGTAGGCTTGCCCGATGACCCTCGTGGAGCGCAAGCAGCGCCAAGCGCGTCAGCGCATCGTGGAGGTCGCAGAGGAACTGTTCCTCGCCAGCGGCTTCGACAACGTCTCGGTCAGCGAAATCGCCGAGCGGGCGGAGGTCGGCCGCACCACGTTTTTCCGCCACTTTGGCGACAAGCAGGAAGTCCTGTTCTCCAAGAACCAAGAACAACTCGCGACTATCGCGGCGGCTCAGGACCTAGTCGGCATCGCACCCGCCCGAAGCGCATCCGAGGCCATCGAGCAACTCCGCCCGATCGTCCTAGCCGTCCTGGCCCTGGCAACCGTCGACCCTGACAGCTATGTCCGCCACTTCCGGATCATCGGACAAAGCTCAGATCTGCAGGGCCGCGAGGCCGCAAAGGTGCAGCAGATGGGCGACAAGCTGAGCCAGGTGCTCATCCATCGCGGGACTGACGAATCCACCGCCTTCTTCGCGGCACAAGTCGCCCTGGCCTGCTGCCAAACCGCCAAGGCCCTCGGCAACAACCCGCACACCCTGGTGGACGACACTCAGGATGCGTTCGTTCGAGTACTCACGCTCGGGCGGGAGCCGCGGACCCGTCCAGCAAAACGGTCTGCCCCGGGATGAGCCACTCCGGCGGAGAAGCCGATTCTCAGGCTGATGCTTTGCGCGCCAGGATGAACGCCGCTCGGAACTGGCGGCGGTCATCCGGCTCGGGGTTCTCCGTCAGCCGGGCCGTCTCGATGATTCCCGCCGCACGTAGCAGCGCCACCACGTGATCCGGCCACCAGCGGTAGGCCGCGGCCACCCGGTGGTCGTAGTACTCGTACGGCGGCTCAGGGTCGTCTGTGGCGGAGAAGCTGAGCAGCAGCCAGCCGCCGGGAGCAAGCACTCGGGCGATCTCGGCCAGTGCCGTCGGCAGCAGCATGGGCGGCAGGTGGATGACCGAGAAGCGGGAGAGTACTCCGCCGCAGGAGCCGTCGGCTAGGC
>DASWUW010000515.1:0-1600 GCA_036406335.1 Trebonia sp. | reverse complement strand
GCCCGATCGTGTAGCGGCCCCGGGTGTCCGAGCCGAGCTCGTAGGTGTAAGAACGCGCGCCGCCCGGCCCGATGCCCTCGAAGATGAAGCGCGGCCGCGACCCCAGCGCGTAGGGAACGGTGTCCTCGGCCAGCAGCAGCCCGGTGCGCAGCCGGGACACGTTGGTGAGCTTGATCGTCACCGACGCGGCCTGTCCGGCGGGCAGCCGGGCGGGCGACACCGTGCGCGCACACGACAGCCGGTACCGGGCCCGGCCCGCGCCGAAGGCGGAAAGCAGCGGCAGCGCCATCAGCAGCGCCCCGATGCGGATCAGGTCGGGCTCGGGAATGAGCAGCCCGCAGACGACCGCCGCCGCCCCGGCGGCGGCGAACGACCGGCCGCGTACCGTCAGCGCCCCGAGCAGCCCGTGCACGTGGTAGTCCGCTCAGGGCCGCGGCAGCGGCGTTTGCTCGATCAGCCGGGCGACCACCTGCTCCGGCAGCTTCCGCTCCACCAGGGCTTCCGCGGTGGGCAGCAGCCGGTGCGCGAGGACCGGGCCGGCCAGGGCCTGGATGTCATCGGGGATGACGTAGTCCCGGCCGTCGAGGGCCGCCCGGGCCCGCGACGCGCGCAGCAGGTGCAGCGCGGCCCGCGGCGAGGCGCCGAGCCGCAGCTCCGGCGCGGAGCGGGTCGCCCCGCAGAGCGCGATGATGTACTCCTTTACCTGGCCGGCCACGAGCACCCCGCGGACCGCGTCGATCAGCGCGCGCACGTCGAGGGCGGTGGCGGCGGGCTGCAGCTTGTCCAGCGGCGAGGACGACCCGTGGGTATCCAGCATCTCCAGTTCAGCCGCCGCGGTCGGGTACCCGATCGAGAGCTTGGCCGTGAACCGGTCCCGCTGCGCCTCCGGGAGCGGGTAGGTCCCTTCCATCTCGACCGGGTTCTGGGTGGCGAGCACCATAAACGGCCGGTCGAGCTCGTAGGTGGTGCTGTCCACGGTGACGTGCCGCTCTTCCATGCACTCGAGCATCGCCGCCTGGGTCTTAGGCGAGGCCCGGTTGATCTCGTCGCCGACGACGATGTTGGCGAACACCGGCCCGGGCTTGAACTCGAACTCGCGCAGCTCCTGGTTATAGGCGCTGACCCCGGTAATGTCGCTCGGCAGCAGATCAGGAGTGAACTGGATACGCCGCACCGTGCAGTCGATCGACCGGGCCAGGGCCTTAGCCAGCATGGTCTTGCCCACGCCGGGCACGTCTTCGATGAGCAGGTGCCCCTCGGCCAGCAGGACGGTCAGCGCGAGCCGGACCGCCTCGGCCTTCCCGTCGATGACCGACTCGACGGCCGTCCCGATCTGCCGCGCGGTCGCGACCAGGTCATCAAGCGCACGCTGCTGGCCGCGCCCCGTGTCGAGTACCAACAAGCCCTCCTCGAAAAGGCCCGGCCGCCGCGTGCCCGCTGCCCCCGTTTTTACGGGGCGTGCCCCGGGAAGCAGGTGGAGACCGTGCCGGTGACTGCATCGTCTACAGACAGTATGTCGTGCCGCGCGGATTGCGCCACGCGCCCGCCTGCCGAAGTGCGCTAATCCGGCCGGTCTGTCCGGGATGCCCGCGGCCGTCCG
>DASWUW010000514.1:0-5572 GCA_036406335.1 Trebonia sp. | reverse complement strand
GAAACCGTCGCGGCCACCGACAGCGCCGCGGAGGCTCGGGCAGCCTGGTCCGACGCGGTCCCGGAACTGCGGAGCGCCTGGCAAAGGCACCAGGAACGGTATCCCGAACAGGCGCGGCCAGTATCTCGCAACGAGCCCGATGGCAGCTGGGTCTGCGGCGAGCACCGTCGACTGGATCCCGAACAGAACACCGAGGTAAGCAAGGCCTACGCCGACCTGGCGGACGAGGCCGAGAGAGACATCCTCCCCGCTCTGCAAAGGGTGGAGGCCGCCGACCCAGATCGACAACTTGCCGGGCTCGAGCACATGATCAAGGGCGCAGACAGACTCAAAGAGAAGCTGGCAGATTACCTGCGTGCGCCCGACGTCACGGTTGGAGAAGCTGTGGGCGAAGTTCCGGATGCCGTCCGGTCCACGCTTATGTACAGCTCCGAACGCTACGCTGAAGGCGTCCTAGCAGACGTCGACCGCCTCAAAACAGAGGGCTTTGAGCTGATTAAGTTGAAGAACCTATGGCACGCCGACCAATACAAGGGCATCAATAGCCAGTGGTTCAGATCAGAGACAGCGACGCGCTTTGAGATGCAGTTTCACACGCCGGAGAGTCTGGAGGCGAAGGAGTTGACTCATGAGGCATACGAGCGCATCCGTAGCAACACCGCCACCCCCGCGGAAGTGCGAGAACTTGAAACTTTCCAACGACGAGTGAACGCGTTGATCGCCATTCCGCCAGGAACTGACAGAATCAAAGATTTTCCGGAGAAGAACAATGGCTGAGAAGATCACTTACTACGCTCTCATTGACTCGCGCAGCAGCCGGGAACGACCAAGAACCGTGCTTCGACGCGTAGAGAACGATGCAGGCCAGGCTGACGAAATGTTCTCCCGTGACCTGGCGTGGGAGTCCTCGCCTCTGCTGCACGGCGCCGAACGTGGTGACACCATGCTCGACTTCGTTCTGATTACCCAGGACGAGGCGGCGGAAATCGTTGCCCGAGTTCGTACCGACGGTCAGAAGTAGGCGCGGGCGCGGGCCAGGGCGAGTACTTTCGTCAGGCGTTCGGCCGTCTCCTCTTGATGGTCTTGGTCCCATGACTCGCAGGCACGGACGATGGCTGTCGTCAGGTCGTCGGGGAGCCACTGCTGCGACGGGTCGATGACCTGGCGGACAGTGGCGACCGCCTGCCCGAGCTGGCCGCCTTCCAGGTGGGCGGCGAGCAGCGGGAACAGGTACACCCAGCGGTGCATGGCGGCCGAGCCCAGGGCCGGCCGGGTGGATTCCCGGATCTCCGTGGTCAGCCTGATCACCTCGTCGGGGCGGCCGTCCTGCCAGGCGAGCCAGGCCTCGCAGCCGAAGCCGACCGTGATCCGGCTGCCGATGTAGCCGCCGGCCTGGTCTGCCGCGGCGTAGGTCTGCGGGAGCTGCGTGCGCACTGCCTCCACGTCATGCCTGCGCAGCGCGGCCAGTGACAGGGTGAGCAGGGCGAGGTCGCGCAGGTGGGTCTCACCGATGCGCTCGGCCAGCCGCAAGCCCGCGGTCAGCTTGTCGGTGGCCTCGGCCAAATCGCCGCGCAGCCACAAGGCCCAGCCGAGAGAGTGCGTGGCGTAGCCGATGTCCTTGTCCTCGCCGCTGTGCTCGACTGCGGCGACGCTCGTGCGCAGGCTGGCGATATCCTCCTCGTCGACTCGCAGCCGGTTTCGCAGCAGTCTCTGCAGCGTGAGGAGCCGGAAATAGGTCATCTTCCTGACCGGACTGCCCCGGGCCTCGAGGACCGGCCGGGCTTGTTCGAGCACGGCCAGGGCGCGATCGTGCTCGAAACGCATGACGTGCAGCTCGGCCCGGCCGTCCACCATCAGTTCGAGCCACTCTTCCGCGGTGGCGTCGTCTGCTTCGGCCGCCTGGCCGGCGTTGAGCGCCAGCAGCGCCTCGGCGGCATCAAGGGCCGCAGCGGCTTGCTCGTAACGCGGCTCGGTCAGTTCCAGGCGGGCCAGCCGGGTGTTCAGGTGTGCCCGTAGCACTCGGTCGAGCGGTCTCGGCCCGGCCGCGGCCAGCCGCAGGGCGGCGAGAAAGGCGGTCCTGGCCTCGTCCCGGCGCGCCTTACGCCACAGCACGTTGGCCAGCTTGGTCTCCAGCCGGACGGAGGCGGCCACCATCTCGCCCGTCATCGTGCCGCTAGCGGGGTGGTCTCCGGCATTGCGGAGGGCCGGCCGCGCGGTCACCGCGAGCGCCTCGCGGAATGAGGCGATCGCCTCGTCGTTGGCGAACGCGTCGGTCGCGCGGTCGCCGCCGAGCTCGAGGTAGCGCACGGCACGGTCACTGTCGTCGGCGATCGCGTAATGCCGGCCGAGGACCGTGGCGACCTCCGCCAGCTGGGACTGATAGGCCCCCTCCAGCGCCCGGGCCGCGCGCCCGTGCAGGTCACGGCGCTCTCGTCGGAGCAGCGCGAGGTAGGTAGCCTCCTGGATGAGCGCGTGGCGGAACCGGAAGAACGGCTTGACGCTGTCGCGCGGCCCCGGGTGCACCAGGTCGCTGGCGCACAGCTCGTCGAGCACCGGGGTGAGCGAGGACGGCTGGGTGGCAAGCATGGCCGCGAGGATCTCGGCGCTGAACTCGGTACCGAGCACGGAAGCGGCCCGGATCGCCTCGGCGCCGGCCGGGCTGAGCCGGTCCACGCGCGACCGGACCAGCCGTTCCAGGACCTGAGGCAGGGCTACCGGGGACGAAGTCACCTGGAACGGGGCTCCCGGGGCCGCGGGCAGGCGGGCCGGCTCGCGCAGTTGCCAGGCGTCCTGCTCGCGGACCAGGATCCCGGCCTCGATCATCTCGGCCAGCCGCTCTTCGAGAAACAGCGGGTTGCCGTCAGCGCTCGCGAGGACGGCGGCCAGTACACCGGGACCGCCAACCTGGCCGAGCAGCGACATGGCCAGCATCTCCGCCGCGGCCTGCCCCAGCGGCCGCAGCCGGATCTGGTGAACGGACCGGCTAACGGGGGCGGAGGCCGGCCCGGCGAACTCATGCCCGGCGTCCGGCCTGGTCGTCGCCAGCAGGAGCAGGGGCCGGCTCGCCGCCAGCTCCGCGAGCTCGGCGGTCAGGCGCAGCGAGGTGGGATCGGCCCAGTGCAGGTCCTCCAGAACGAGCACGGTCGGTGCCATCGCGGTGAACCGGCTGACCAGGGTACGGACGGCGGCGAACGCACGCTGTTGCTGCTCACCCGCACTGATCTTCGGCTGCGCCGGCCCGGGGGCCCGGGCCGGATCCTGACCGGTTTCCGGCTGCGGGAGACCCATCAGGTGACCCAGCGGCGCCAGAAGATTCGCGTTGCCCATCAGACGGACGAGAGCGTCGGCCAGCGCGGCTCGCAGCCGGTCGGCGGGCTGGTCCGGGGCGACGCCGATCCAGCCCGAGAGCAGCTGACGGTAGAGGCCGTAAGGGGTGGCCGAGGCGTAGGAGGCACCGCGGCCCTCCAGCCACAGCGGACGCCTGCCGCTGCCCGCCCCCATCCAGGCGATGAAGCGCTTGCGTGACTCCTGCACCAGGCGGGTCTTGCCGATACCGGGCTCCCCCTCCAGCACGACGACCTGGCCGCGTCCGGCGACCGCGCTGCGCATCAGGTTGTCCAGCAGCCGCAGCTCCGCCTGACGGCCGGCCAGCGCTGCCCGGCCGCCGAACCGGGGGCGCCGCTCCGTCGCGGTCGCGCGCGGCTGGTCCAGGTAGCTGGCGGTCAGCGGCCGGGTATCGGGGCTAAGGGCCACCTGTTCCCGGTCGCTCCAGGTAAAGAGGTGCGCGGTGACGGCCCGGGTCGCCGGGCCGACGAGCACCGAGCCCGGCCGCGCGGCGGACTGGAGTGCGGCCGCCGCGCTCACCACGTCGCCGAGCGCGGCGTACTCCACCTTGGCACCCCCGCCGATAGGACCGACCAGGGCCGGGCCCGACTCAATGCCGATCCGCAAGCCCAGACCCGGATACGCACCGGCGCCGGCCAGGGAGGTGCTAGCCGCGGGCGCGGCCAGCGGAATGCTAGCCACGGGGGCCGCGGTCGCGGCCAGGGCGCGGTAGGCGGCGCGGAGTGCCCGTTCCGGATCATCCTCGTGCGCTTCGGGGGCGCCGAACATCGCCTGCAGCCCCCGGCCGGACACCGAGCTGACCGTCCCGCCGAGGGCCTCGACCTCGGCGATGACCGACGCGAGCGAGCCGCTGACCAGGTCCCGCAGCTCTTCCAGGTCAATCGGGGCAGACCGGCCGGCAGGGGTGGCTACCTCGGCGAACAGCACGGTCACGGGGCGGCGCTCCTCGCGCGGCAGCCGGGCCGGCTCGGTCGGGAGAGGGCCTTGAGCTGGTCCGGGCGTTGCCGCAGAGGTGGCATAGAGCCGTTCCAGCGACGGGGAGATGCGCAGGCCAAGTTGCTCGAGGGCCGCCCGGCAGCGCTCGAAGACGCGCGCGGCCTGCTCCGGGCGCTGCCCGGCGAGGAAACCGCGGATCAGGGCGCCGGCCGCCTCCTCGCAGGCCGGGTCGTGATCCAGGCAGGCCAGCCACGCCGCCGCGACGTCGTCAGGCCCGGACCGGCTCGCACCCTGGGCCCGGTCCCGGGCCAGCGAGAGCCTGGCCTCCTGGCGCAGCGAGTTCAGCCGGTCCCGGGCGCGGTTCGCCCAGTCGGCGTAGGGCTCGTCCGCTAGCAGCTCGCCGTCGTCGGCGAGGGCGGCGCCGAGCGCGGTGTCCCGCGCCGGGCCGGATGCCATGGCCAGGGCGGTGCGCAGCGCGCCGGCCTGGATGTCGGCGTCCACCTCGACGTCGGGTGACAGCCAGACGTGGGTCAGGTCGGCAGCCAGCAGCGCGGCACCAGGCTGGCCGAGCTCCGCCAGCGCAGTCCGGGCCATGGACAGCGCCTTGGACAGCGAGCGGGCCGCCGCCCGCGGTTCCAGCCGTGCGAACAGTTCCTCGCAGGCCAGGTCACGGGTAATTCTCCGGCCCGGACTGACCAGGAGCAGCGCGCAAAGCCGGCGGGCACTCGGTCTCGGCCACGGCCCCGCGATCCGGTCGCCGTCCGTGATCGCGAAGTCGCCGAGCAGCCTGGCCCGCGTCGGCGGGCCAGCCGGGCGGGTCAGCTCGGCTGGTCCTGTCGTTCCGGCCAGCACCGTCTGGCTGGTCTCCGCGGCCACGCCTTCATTATCGCGGCGAAGACCGACATTGCCCGCCTGCTTTTCCGAACACGGAAGTTCCCGGACGGCCTGGAGTCCGGCGTGCGCGCCCGGGGCCGGGTCGCGGCGGGAACACCGCGGGAACAGGGACTTCCTAAGTTGGTGTTCGGAGGTAAGAACGATGAATATTTCGTACCTGATTTACCAGGCCGAGCGGCCGCTCGGCCCGGCAGAACAGCGGGAGGCGGACGTGCAGGCCGGCGAACTGGCGGCATCCGTCGCCCGGCTCGGCCGTTCGCTGCGCCACCCGGCCACGGGCGCTAAGGGACAGGCGCAGCGCGCGGCCCGGGCCGCCGCGCTGGCCTCGATCCCCCGCCCCCGGTAAACCGGCGGGCCGGTGACCACCTGGCGGGGTCGCCGGCCCGTCTCTGTTTAT
>DASWUW010000513.1:0-3026 GCA_036406335.1 Trebonia sp. | reverse complement strand
CCAGTTTGCCCTGTACCTGATGCACGACGACGAGGAGGCCACCCTGGCCGCCTACGGCGACGAGATCATCCCGGCGCTAAGCTGACCAGCGGCACGCCGGGCGCCCGGGTCGCCCGTCAAAGATTGTCGTGGAACTCTGGGGGCGCTCTGGCGCCCCCAGAGTTCCACGATGAGCAAAACTTCCGCAATAGTCCCGAGACCGGTACTGACTAGGACCGGTCCGGCGGACGGCGGGGCAGCCCCGCAGTGCCGGGAGAGGGTACTGCGGTGACGGGGTGGGTGGTGGGATTACCTGGGTGACGGGGGGCGGGTCATGACGAAGCGGGCCTCGACCTGCGCGGTGACCGACTGGCGGACCGGCTCGAGGTCCAGGATGGGCGCTTCGCCCGGATGGCCGCCGGGGCCGGGCCTGGCGGCCGCGGCGAAGCCCCGGGATTCCCGCCCGCCGTGCCCGCCCTGGCCGTCGAGCAAACCCGTGTCCGCCGCCTCGATCAAGTCTCCGAGCCGGCCGCCGAAGGCTTCCGCGTACTCCCCCGCGCGCCGGGTCGCCTCCCCCGCGGCGGCGATCCGGGCCTGCCGGTGCACGGGGCTGTCCGGCCGCAGCGCCCACCAGGGGCCGGCGACGGTGACAAGTTCCAGGTCCGCGAGCCTGGCGACCAGCTCGCCCAGCACGGTGAAGTCGTGGCGGGCAGCGAGCCGGTCCAGCACGGTCCGGCGGTCGCGGTCACGGGCCTGAACCGTCACGGCGACGACGGCGATCTCGGGCTCGGCCTCCAGCCACGTCTCGCCCCGGACCGAGATAACCGGCAGCTGCTCTGTCGTCGGTTGCACCGCGTCTCCTCTGTCGATTGGCCTAGACGGAACCTATCCGCTTGGCGCGGGAACACAGGGACAAAACGAGACGCGGAAGGGGCCGGGGACTGGGAACGCCGGGGTGCCGGGGTCAGGAAGAGGCGCGTTCCGCTTCAGCCGTGATCACGGGTGTCGGCCTGCCGGTCCTGAACCGAGGCGCAGGCGGGCCCCGCCAGCTCCTTAAGCGCCACCTCACGGCCGAGAAGCTCGTCGCGGGCGCGCCATACGACACCCATGCCGCCGTGGCCGATAGCCGCAGCGAGCCGGTAGCGTCCCGCGATCAGGCATCCTGGTCCGGCTGAGTCCATGGCGCGCGAGTACCCGGGGGACCTGGACACTAACGAGCACAGCGGCCGCAGAAGGTAACGAATTGATATCGACGAGCTCCGCGGCCAGCGTGTCGAGGCCGAGCGGACCGAGGCTGAGGGCGGCGGTATGCCAGCGCTTGAGGTCGAAGCCGGGCCGGCGCGAGGCTTCCGCCCGGGCGGCCAGCCAGGCCCGTTCGCCCAGCTTGTAGGACGGCGCCTGGCCGGGCCAGCCGAAGTAGCGGGTGACCTCCGGCACGACCCGGTACTCCTCGGCCCGGCCGCGCTCGCGCAGCACCTCGCAGGCCTGGTCGAAGGACCAGCGCTCGCCGCCGGGCAGCGGCAGGTCCAGGTGCACGCCGATGTCGATGACGACCCGGGCGGCGCGCAGGGCCGAGTGAGAGAGCATGCCGAGCCGCGAGCCGGGCGGGGAGAACCAGCCCAGTTCGTCCGCCAGCCGTTCGGCGTACAGGGCCCAGCCCTCGCCGTGTCCGCTGATAAAGGTGTTCTTGGCAAACCGGGACAGGGACGGGGACATCCGGGCCGCGCCCTCCTGCAGGTGGTGGCCGGGCACGCCCTCGTGGAATACGGTGCTGAGCTCGCTCCAGGTCGAGAACGACTCCCGCCCGCCCAGCGGCCACCAGGTCCGTCCGGGACGGGTCAGGTCCTCGCTCGGGGACGTGTAGTAGGCCGCGCCCGATGCCGACCCGCGGGCCAGGACCGCGTCGATCCGGCGCAGCGGCACCGGGATATCGAAGACGACGCCGTTCAGCCGCTCGACCGCCTCGTCGTGCCGGTCCTGCAGCCAGGCCTGGTAGGCGTCCTCGCCCGCGACGAACTCGGTGACGTTGAGGATCTCCGCGGCTTCCTCTACCGACGCGCCCGGCTTGACCCGGTCGGCTTCGGCGGCGAGCTCGCGCTCGATGCGGGCGAGCTCGGCCCAGCCCCACTCGTAGGCCTCGCGCGGGTCCAGGTCGGCGCCGAGGGAGAGCCGGGCGCAGACCGCGTAGCGTTCCGGGCCGACCGCGTCGGCTTCGGCGGCCCCGGGCGCGTACTCCAGGCGGAGATAGCCGGCCAGCCGCGTGTAGCCGTTATAGGCGGCCTGCGCCGCCTCTGCCAGCTCGTCCGCCAGCGGGCCGTCGCCGTAGGACTCGAGCAGCGCGTCGTGCGTCCGGATGAGCGCGTACTGGTCGGCCTGGGCCGCGGCCCCCAGCGCCTGCCGCCGGGCGGCGGGCAGGCCCAGGCGCAGGCCCTCGTCCAGGCTGGCCTGCCAGCCGGCGAACATCACCGGGACGGCGGCCAGCCGGGACGCGATGTCGCGCCAGGCCGCGTCGCCGTCGCGCGGGAGCAGGTCGACGCTGTCCCGGACGGAGGAGACGCGCCCGATCGGCGTGCGCAGGTCGCGCAGCGGCTCCCCCGCCGCGTGCGCGGCGGCCTGCGCATCCAGCCGCTCGCGGAGGAAGACGGCGGCGAGCCGGTCCGCCTCACTCCCGGCCGGGGTCGCGGACAGGGCGGTCAGCGTGCTGGCAATCAGCTCGGCCCGGGCCGCGTTACCGTCCGGGCTGTAGTCGGTCACGGCGCCGAAGGAGCCGGAAAGCCCGCGCATCCCGGCCGCGACCGGGTCGAGCGCGGCCCACTGGGTCAGGTACTGGTCGCAGAGCCGGAAGACCGGTGACGTCCCGGGATCGGTGTTCACCCGGGAGAGCGTAACGCAGTCTAGGACTTGATGAAGGGGACGCCTTCCGCGCGGGGGCCGCGCACCTTGCCCACCAGGCCGGCCACCACGATGATGGTCACCACGTAGGGCGTGAGCAGCAGCAGGTTGGACTGGATGGGCACGTTCAGGCTGGACAGGATCGACTGCAGCTG
>DASWUW010000512.1:0-4228 GCA_036406335.1 Trebonia sp. | reverse complement strand
GACACCTCCTCGGCCGCCGGCGAGCTGGTGTTCCACGTGTTCGGCGCCATCGCCCACTTCGAGCGGCGGCTGATCGCCGAACGCACGAAGGACGGCATCGCCGCCGCCCGCGCCCGTGGCAAGCGGCCCGGCCGTCAGCCGCTCGACACCGACCGGATCGCGGCGGCCCTCAAGCTCGTCGCCGCCGGGCTGTCGCCGACCGAGGCGGCGCGCCAACTCGGCCTAGGGCGGTCGACCGTCTACCGCGAGGTGCACAGGGGCGGCATCCGGACCGTGGTCACGCCGCCGGCTTGATCCGGCTCAGGGTTTCGGGTGCTTGGCCTGCCAAGCCTTCATCTCGGCGATCTCCCTCTCCTGGGCCGCGACAACGTCGGCCGCCATCCTGCGCAGGACCGGGTCCTTGCCGTACTTCAGCTCGACCTTCGCCATGTCGATCGCGCCCTGGTGGTGGGGCACCATCATGCCGACGAAGTCGCGATCCGGGTCGCCGGTCATCGACGACGCACCCATGGTCTGACTCATCTTGTTCATCGCGGCCACGTTCGCCATCCCGGCCGGGCTCGACATAGCCGGGCCCGACATGGACGGCATCGACATCCCCGGGTGCATCGGCATGGCCGGGGTGGCTGGCGTGGTGCCGCCGGCTGGCTGCTGGGCGAGTGCCGGGCCCGCCAAGGCGAGGGTCGCGATCGCCATGGCGGACAGGGCTGAGCGGAGGCGTTGGCCGTTGGTCATGTCGAGCGTCCTGGTTTGAGTTTGTGGTTGGTTTGGGCCGCGTGTCGGAGGCGGCGGGCGACTGTCACAGCCGGGCGGCCCGTAGCCGCAGCGCGTTGCCGATGACCGACACGGAGCTCAGCGACATCGCCAGCGCGGCCACCACCGGGCTGAGCAGGATGCCGAACGCGGGGTAGAGCGCGCCGGCGGCGATCGGGATGCCGATGGCGTTGTAGGCGAACGCGAACACCAGGTTCTGTCGGATGTTGCGCATGGTCATGCGGCTGAGCGCCCGCGCGCGTGCGATGCCGGCCAGGTCGCCCTTGACCAGGGTGACGCCGGCGCTCTGGATTGCGACCTCGGTGCCGGTGCCCATCGCGACGCCCACGTCCGCCTCGGCCAGGGCAGGGGCGTCGTTGACGCCGTCGCCGGCCATGGCGACGACGTGGCCCCCGGCGCGCAGCGTGCGGACGATGCGGTGCTTGTCATCCGGCAGGACGTCCGCCTCGACGTCCTCGATGCCGAGCTGGCGGGCGACCGCCTCGGCCGTGGTCCGGTTGTCGCCGGTCAGCATGACGACGTGAATGTGGTCCGCGCGCAGGCTGTCGAGCGCGGCGCGGGTGGTCGCCTTGATCGGGTCGGCAATCGCGATGACGCCGCCCGGCCTGCCGTCCACGCCGACGAACAGGGCCGTGGCCCCGATCGCGCGAAGCGCGTCCGCCGTCGCCGCCAGGGCCCCCAGCTCGATCCCCCGGTCGGCCATCAGCCTGGCGTTGCCGAGCGACACGGAACGCCCGCCCACGGTGCCGGTCACGCCCTTGCCGGTCACCGAGGCAAAGTCCGAAGGTTCCTCGACGGCGACGCCCTTGCCCTTTGCGGCCGCGACGATGGCCGCCGCGAGCGGGTGCTCGCTGGACCGTTCCAGGCTGGCCGCCAGGCGGAGCAGGTCCTCCTCGGTCAGCCCCGCCCCGGAAGCAATGGCGGGCACGACGGCGGTGACGCGCGGCCTGCCCTCGGTCAGCGTACCGGTCTTGTCCACCACCAGGGTGTCGACCTTCTCCAGCCGCTGCAGGGATTCGGCCGACTTGATCAGCACGCCGGCTCCGGCACCCTTGCCGACCGCGACCATGATCGACATCGGCGTGGCCAACCCCAACGCGCAGGGACAGGCGATGATGACGACCGACACGGCCGCGATCAGGGCGAAGGCCAGCGCCGGGGCCGGACCCCAGACCGCCCAGGCGACGAACGCGGCGGCGGCGACCGCCAGCACCGCCGGGACGAAGTAGCCCGCGACGGTGTCGGCCAGCTTCTGAATGGGGGCCCGGCTGCGCTGGGCCTCGCTGACCATGGCGACGATGCGCGACAACACGCTGCCGGCCCCGACCGCGTCGGCGCGGACGACGAGCGAGCCGGTGCCGTTGACCGTGCCGCCGATCACCGCGTCGCCCGGCCCCTTGGGCGAGGGCATCGACTCGCCGGTCACCATCGACTCGTCGACCGCGCCCTTGCCGTCCAGCACCACGCCGTCCACCGGCAGGCCGTCGCCGGGGCGCACGCGCAGGCGGTCGCCGACGTGGACCTCGGCCAGCGGGATCTCCTCGTCCGCGCCGCCATCGCGCAGGCGCCACGCGGACTTGGGGGCGAGGTTGAGCAGGGCGCGGATGGCGCCCCCGGTCCGGTCGCGTGCGCGCAGCTCCAGCACCTGGCCGAGCAGGACCAGGACGGTGATCACGGCCGCCGCCTCGTAGTAGACGCCGACCGCGCCGCCCATCATGCGGAAGCCGACCGGGAACAACCCGGGGGCGAACGTCGCGGCGAGGCTGTAGAGGTAGGCGGCACCCGTGCCGAGCGCGATCAGCGTGAACATGTTCAGGTGGCCGGATCGCACCGACGCCCAGCCGCGCTGGAAGAACGGCCAGCCGGCCCAGAGCACCACGGGCGTGGACAGGGCGAACTGGATCCAGGTCGAGGTCTGCGGCGGCACCAGGTCGTGCAGGCCGAGGCCGGGGACGTGGCTGCCCATCTCGAGGATGAACACCGGCAGGGTCAGCGCGAGGCCGACCCAGAACCGCCGCGACATGTCGGCCAGCTCGTGGTTCGGCGCCGCCTCGGCGGTGACCTCGAGCGGTTCGAGCGCCATGCCGCAGATGGGGCAGCTGCCGGGACCGACCTGCCGGATCTGCGGGTGCATCGGGCAGGTGTAGATGGCCCCGGGGTTGGCGGGCTCGGGCTTGGCAAGCGCCGGCCGCGCCAGCTTGGGCGTGAGATAGGCCTGCGGATTGGCCGCGAACTTGGCGCGGCAGCCGCCGCAGCAGAAATGGTAGGTGACCCCGTCGTGCTCGTGGCGATGCTTCGACGTGGCAGGGTTCACCTGCATGCCGCAGACGGGGTCGGTCACGCGTGTGCCTGAAGCGGCGCCGGCCGGGGTGGCCTCAGCCGATGTGCCGCAGCCGCAGTGGCCCGCCCCGGTTGCTGCGTGGCGATGCGCGGTCTGGTGCTCGCTCATGACGTTCTCCGGGCCGGACGACGGATCGGTCTAGCCGAGCAACCGACGTGGTGATTGCCACGGTGGGAAGGTCAAGGCCCAACCCGCACGATGGCCGGTTGACCTTCCCACGCCGGGCAACCTTGTTCTTATCGCGCGGCAGGAGGTCGGCATGGTCATCGGCGAGGCGGCGAAGGCGTCGGGCGTCAGCGCCAAGATGCTTCGGCACTACGAGGCGATCGGCTTGATCCCGGCGGCGGGGCGCACCGACGCCGGCTACCGGCTCTACGGCGCCCGGGACGTCGAGACGCTGCGCTTCATTCGCCGGGCTCGAGACCTCGGGTTGTCGATCGGCCGCATCCGGCGGCTGGTCGGACTTTGGCAGGACCGGCAACGCTCCAGCCGCGAGGTCAAGCGCATCGCGCTGGAGCACGTGGCCGAGCTGCGCGCCAAGATCTCCGAGCTGACTGCGATGTGCGACACGCTGAACGAGCTCGCCAACGCCTGCCACGGCGACCAGCGGCCGGACTGCCCGATCTTGCGCGACCTCGAGGCCGGAAGCGGCGCCAGTCGGCCTACTTCGACGACGATGCCCGAGAACGGTTAGGTCAGGTCGCGTTCACGGCCCGTTCCACCATAGCGTTGTCTGTCGAACAGCCCACGCTATGCCCTCAGCTTGCGCAGCGCGTCCGGATTGCCCGCGCGCAGCCCGGGGTTGCCGCCCACGCGGCCGCGGCTGCGCGCGGCCAGCAGGCCAGCCTTGGTGCGCTCGGCGATCAGCGCCCGTTCGAGCTGGGCGACGGCGCCCAGCACCTGCAGGGAGAACATGCCCTGCGGGGTGGTGGTGTCGATCGGGTCGCGCAGGCTGCGGAAATGCGCGCCCTTGGCTTCGAGGTGCTCGATGACGGCCAGCAGGTGGCTGACCGAGCGGGCAAGCCGATCCAAGCGGACCACCACCAGGGTTTCGCCGGCCCGGATATCACGCAGCAGCCGAGCCAGCACCGGGCGGCTGCGGTCGGCCCCGGA
>DASWUW010000511.1:0-1763 GCA_036406335.1 Trebonia sp. | reverse complement strand
CGCTGCTCACCCTCCTGGCCAGCCGCGTTCGATGCTTCCGCCGAGACGCCGGACGGCGTGCAGCCCGGGCATCTTCTACCGGGCTGGCTCTTCGGTGGTGCCTGATGCTCTTCTTGCCTTGCCTGTTCAGGCTCGCCCCGCAGCGGGTGAGGCGGCATCACACGAATGAGGTGACCGGACGCACGCTCAATCCACGTCCGGTCATCACCGCCGGACCCGCATGCGTCACATCGACGCCAGGCCCGGCACATAACAGGATCGAGGTGGTCGAGCGGCCCTGGCCGTCCTCCACCCGCCGGCTTTGAGGTGCCGCTCACCTGATTCGTGTGACGCGCACTCACGCGCAGGCTGGCCACACTCGTGGCATGGGTCAAGCCCCCCGCCGGTCTGCGAGACCCGGGTGCGCAGACCGTTGCCCGCTCATGCTGACCAGGGGGCCTGACCGGGACCGCGCCCGACACCAGTCCCCTCAGGCCAGGCACTACGACACACATCCAGGAGAACCAGTGAGCATCGACGAAGTCAGCATCCCGGGCAAGGCCGACCAGATCATGCAGCGGGTCGGTGAGTTGACGGGGCCGTTCCGCAGCCGTGTGCCGGTCACCGAGCGCGAGCGCAGCGTCCCTCGTGAGTCGATCGAGGAACTGGTCAGCGCCGGGCTGGCCCGCATGCTGGTGCCCGCCGAGCACGGCGGCTCCGACCTGAGCATCCGCGACGCCGTCGATACGGTCGCGGCGGTCGCCTACGGCTGTGCCTCCACCGGCTGGGTGTCCTGGCTGATGATGCACGTGCCGCACGTGATCGCCATGTTCCCGGCCGCCGCGCAGGATGCGGTCTGGGCTGGGGGGCCGGACGTGGTCACCGCGGGCTCGCACATGGGGATGACCGTCGAGCCGCTTCCGGGCGGGTACCGCATCACCGGGCGCGGCGCCTTCACCAGCGGAGTGAACCACGCCGAGTGGGTGTACGTCGGCGGCACGCAGCCCGCCGAGGCCGGGCCTCCGCAGCTTCGCTACTTCCTGCTGGAAAAGAGCCAGTTCTCCGTCCGGGACACGTGGGACACCATCGGCATGCGCGGAACCGGCAGCAACACGGTCGTGGTCGACGGCCTCTTCGTGCCCGACAGCTTCACCCTGGCTCATGCCGAAGTCCGTGAGGGCACCGGACCCGGCGCCGCCCTCAACGCCAGCCCGTCCCTGCGTCTGCCGTGGGTGGCGACCGGCGCCCTCGGCTTCATCGCCGCCATGCTCGGCGCCGCCCAGGCGGCCTATGACGACGTGCTCGCCTCCTTGTCGGCCAAGAAGACCCCCGGCGGTGCCCGCGTCGCCGACAGCGAGGAGCTGCAGATGGACGTCGCGCTCGTCTCGGCCAGGCTCGATACTGCGCAGACCCTGCTGCGGAGCCTGGCCGACCGGGCCGACGCCGGGGGAAAGTTCACCCTCCTGGAACGGGCCGCCCTGACCAGGACCGGTTCCTTCGCCGCGACCTTGGTGCTCGACGCGATCGACAAGCTCATGGAGCTCGCAGGCACATCTGGGTTCGGGACGACGGCGGTGGTCCAGCAGTCGTGGCGGGACATTCACTTCGCCGCTGCGCACATCAGCCTGAGCAAGCGCGGCACGTGGGGGCGGTACGGGCGCGCCGTCCTCGGCATCGAGGAGAAAGCGCCCGGAATATTCTTCTGACCAGCGGCTTTGTGCGCTGGCCGTTCAGCGGGTGGCGGAGGCGTGCCAGGTTCGGAGGACCTCAGCAAGGTCTTCGCT
>DASWUW010000510.1:0-2788 GCA_036406335.1 Trebonia sp. | reverse complement strand
CTCAGTGCTGAATGCTATCCGCCAGGTGTGACATTCCGGGTGACCAGCCCGCCCCGCGGCGCGGGCCGGCGGGGGCGGCCCTGATAAGATCTCGGTCCTTGCGATCAGGCCCGCCACCGCCGGCATCGGGGGTACGGGGGTCGTCCCCCCGGGAGGAAACAGATGGCCGTTCAGATAGCGCCCAGCATCCTGTCCGCCGACTTCGCGCGGCTCGCCGACGAGGCGAAGGCCGTCGAGGAAGCGGCCGACTGGCTGCACGTCGACGTGATGGACAACCACTTCGTCCCGAACCTCACCCTCGGCCTGCCGGTCGTCCAGGCGCTGCTCAAGCATGCCGCGCTACCGGTCGACTGTCACCTGATGATCACCGATCCCGACCGGCACGCCCCGGCCTACGCGGAGGCCGGCGCGGGCAGCGTGACGATTCACGCGGAAGCGGCGAAGGCCCCGGTGCGCACGCTGCGGGCCATCCGGGCGGCCGGCGCGCGCTGCGGGCTGGCGGTCAACCCGGGCACCGCTATCGAGCCCTTCGAGGACCTGCTCAGCGAGGTCGACATGGTACTGCTGATGACGGTGGAACCTGGGTTCGGCGGCCAGCAGTTCCTCGACCTGGTGCTGCCCAAGATCCGCCGCACCCGCGCCCTGCTCGCCGCCGGCGCTGCCCGCCGCGGGCCGCAGGCGCGCGAGGTGTGGCTTCAGGTAGACGGCGGCGTGTCGGGGGAGACGATCGAGCGGTGCGCCGAGGCCGGCGCGGACGTGTTTGTCGCCGGATCGGCGGTCTACGGCGCCCAGGACCCGGCGCGCGCCGCCCGTGACCTGCGCGAGCAGGCAGAACGGGCGACGGCGCGGTCCGACTGGGCCTAAAGCGCCCCGAGTGCCACCGTGACCGTGTGGTCGCCCGGTTCCACGGTGAGCTGGGTGTTCAGCGACAGCAGCCCGACTACGGAGAGCGACACCTTGACGCTCTGGCCCGCGTCCAGGGTTCCCGACGAGGGTGACACGGTCAGGCGGCCGAGCAGGGATTGCGGCTCGGCGACCGACCAGGACACCGGGCCGCCGTTCGCGGTCAGCGTCACCGAACCGCCCGCCAGCGGGGTGAGCAGCACCGTGGTCGTCGACAGGGTCAGCGTCCCGGCGGCAACCGGGACGCTTACGGTCACCGTCGCCGGGGCGGACGACGACCCGGGCGGGACCGCGGCTGCCGTCGTCGGCGCGTCCGGCGCCTGCTCGGACGCCGGGAAGGTGGACGGCTGCCCGCTTCCCGGTGCCGCGACCGTGGCGGTGACGATAGCGGACGGCCCGCCCGCGGGCACCGACGCGCCGCCGGTCCCGGAGCCGGCTCCGCCGCCCTGGGTGAGGGTGGCCGCGCCGGTCGCCGCGGCCGATACCAGCGGCGGCCCGCTCCTCAAGGCCCTACCGGGGGCGCCCGGCGTGCTCCCCGGTCCCGTCCCGCTGCCCGCCAGCGGAGTAGTGCCGGCCAGCGGCGCGCTGGTCACGGTCCCGCGCTGCTGCGGGACCAGGTCTGTCCGCGGCGGCGGCGCCACCGCGGTCACCACGACGGTCGCGGTCGCCGCGGTCGCGACCGCCGTGCCGCTGACCACGGCCAGCGGGAGGTGCGGCCGGTGCAGGAAGGCGAGGCGGCCGGTGTGCAGGGTCTTGGGATAACCGCTGGCCGTGAACGCGTGCGGGCCGGGCCCGGCCCCCGCCCGCAGTGCCGCCGCGTGCGGGCCGGGATCCGTGACCAGCCGCAGCACCGTGTCCCGGATGCCGGCGAGCAGTCCGGCCAGCGGCCCGGCCCCGGCCAGCGTCGGGAGCCCGCGGAAGGCGGCCATCGCGAGCAGCGCCCCCGGGGTGAGCCCGTAGAGCATGGCCGGGCTCAGCTCCTGCCGCCGCCGGTCAGAGCACACCCGGCACTGGTCGATGTGCCGGCCAACCCGCCGGCGCAGCCGCGCCGTCAGCCGCCCGTCCCAGTCGCCGAGCAGGCGGTCGAGGGCCGCGCAGTCACGGCGGCCCGTCCGGCCGACCAGCAGGACACCGACGGACGCCTCCAGCTGGGTCCGGGCCCGGGAGAACAGCGAGTAGGCGTGGTTGCGGGACACGCCGAGGACCGCCGCCACTTCGGGTACCTCGAGCCCGTGCCACAGCTGGTTAAGGACATCCCGTTCACCGTCGTTCAGTCCCGCGGCCGCCGCGCGGACCAGGGCGACGGTCTCGGCGCGCTCGGCGGCGCCGCCGACGTCCACCGTGTCGTCGACCGGTTCCGGGATGTCCTGCAGCGCCGCCGCCGCGCGGCGGGACTTCAGGCGGTGCAGGCACTCGTTGCGGGCCACGGCGAACAGCCAGGCCCGGAGCCGTTCCGGCTCCCGCAGCCCGTTGAGTTTCGATGCGGCGATGACGAACGTGTCCTGCACCGCGTCCGCGGCGTCGTCGGATTCGTGGACCAGTGACCGGCAGTAGCCGTACAGGTCGCTTGCGTACCGGTCGTAGGCCGCCGCCAGCCCCGCTGGGTCGCCCGCCACGATCGATGCGACGATTTCGCTATCGCCCATGTACTCAACGTAGCCGGTTGATTTCATTCCAGCTCCGTAATTGTCGGTTACTTTTGATAAACGGATAGTTATGATCCCGGCATGCGGTCGTCGCTGCCGCGCGGCCTGACGACGAGTGCCCCGGTGACGATCGCCGCCGCGACCGCCGCGACGACCGCCGTCCGCCTGGTCCGCGAGGAAAGCCGGCCGGCCCGGGCCGGCCGGGGGAAACCCCGCGGGCCGAACCCGCGGGTCCGGCC
>DASWUW010000509.1:0-2206 GCA_036406335.1 Trebonia sp. | reverse complement strand
CGGCACGGGCACTGCCGTGACCAGCCGGATCATCGTCTGCCGGCTCGGCGGCGCGCTGCCCAGCGTCCCGGCCAGCCGGGACCCGGCCCGCCCGCACAGGGCCAGCGCGACCGCGGCCGGGTGCGCCGCCATCGGCGGGGTCCGCCGGGCGAACCGCGACGTCAGCCCCTCGACCTGCCCCGCGAACGTGACCGCGGGGCAGTCCGGGTTCACGCACCGCAGCCGGCACGCCTCCAGCACGATCACCACGTCCCGGCCTCCGGCCGGGACGTCGCGCAGCCGCCGTGAGTACCGCGAGTGGACCCGCCCCGAGACCCGGCCGCACCGCGGGCACGCCGCTTCCGCCGCCGCCGGCCGGACCTCCAGCACCACCCGCCCGCCGCTTTCCCGGGCACCCAGCACCACCGTCCCGGACAGGTGCGGCAGCAGCAGCCCCGCAGCCTGCCCCGGAACGCAGCAAACACATGAACAGCACTGCGACAATGACACGGCGGGCTCCTGGCTCGGACGGAAGGCCTAGACACCCGCCGCCCTACCAGGAGCCCGCCCCCGTCTCACGCCGCCACGCCGCACCAGTCCCAGCACCGCCGGCAAGCACCGTAACCAGCACGAGATTTGGGCCAGAGCCAGTATCCGTGATCACGGCCGATTCACGGCGGCGACTACCTTATCCACTCAACCAACGTTCTAGATCTAGCCTGCGGATGCTGCTAGAGGTGCTGGTGCGAAGGACGTGGCGGGCGGAGGGCCAGGGATTCGAACCCTGGAAGACTGTCACCAGTCTTAGCGGTTTTCAAGACCGCCGCCATCGGCCACTAGGCGAGCCCTCCTGGTGTGCACCAACCTTACGCGAGCGTGGTGCCGGGTGGGGCGCGAGACGCTGTACCGGCTACGACACCTACCGGCCGGCGGGGTGGGCGAAGCCGTCTGCGACGAGGGCGGCGAGGGTCAGGTAGGCCTCAGCGGTCTCACTGGCCAGGTAATCGAGCTCGACTTCGGCTCCCTCCTCCAGGTGCGTGTCGTAGGGGACGCGCACCACGGCCCGGCAGCGGGCGGCGAAGTGCTGTTCCAGGCGGTCGAGATCAACCGTGGACCTGCTCTTGCGGCGCACGTTGGACAGCACCACCACGCCGCCGCGGACCAGGTCGCCGTACTCGTGGGCCTCGAGCCAGTCCAGGGTGGCGCTGGCGCTGCGGGCGCCGTCCACGGACGGCGAGCTGACCAGGACGACCTGGTCGGCCAGCTCGAGGATGCCCGCCATGGCCGAGTGCAGCAGGCCGGTGCCGCAGTCGGTGATGCAGATCGAGTAGTAGTGCTCGAGGACGCCCGCCACCGCACGGTAGTCATCGGCGCTGAACGCGACCGAGACACCGGGATCACGGTCGGACGCCAGGATCTCCAGCCTGCTCGGTGCCTGCGACGTGAAGGAACGCACGTCCGCGTACCGGCTGACCAGGGCGCGCTCGTTCAGCAGGTCCCTGATGGTCGACCTGGTCTGCAGCTGGACCTTGTCCGACAGGGTTCCGCGGTCCGGGTTTCCGTCCACCGCGATAACCCGGTCACCGCGCAGCGACGCCAGGGTCCCGCCGAGGCCGACGGTGACCGTGGTCTTGCCGACGCCGCCCTTGAGGCTCAGCACGGCGACCCGGTGATGGCCGCCGTCGACCGGGGTCCTGATCCGGTTGACCAGGTCGCGGCGCCGCATACTGGCGGAGGACTCTCCCACCCGGATGAGGCCGCCGGTGGCGCGGAACACCGTCCGCCGCCAGCCGCCGTCCGGCGTCGCCCGCTTGCCCGGCAGCAGCAGCTCGGAGGTGAGCATGTCGGAGGTCGGCCTGGGCGCAAGTACCTCAGGGGACGGAGACGGCGGGGCCGGCCGCCCCTGCGACGGCACCGGCCCGCCATTCCCGGGCGGCACCGGCCCGCCCTCCCGAGGCGGCACCGGCCCGGCCTCTCGCACTGGCACCGGCCCGCTCTCCCACGGCGGTACCGGCCCGGCCTCCCAGGGCGGCATCTCCGCGGCTTCACCCAGCGGACCGGAGACGGCTTCGTCCGGCGGCAGCCAGGGCGCCCGGCCAGCGTCCGGCTGCGGGCGCGGGCGCAGCGACGGCGGCGCGGCCAGTGGTTCCGGGGCCGCCTCGTAGTCCGCGGCCGAGCGCACCTCGGACCACGGGACGGACGGACCGCGCAGCGGCGGCGCGTTATC
>DASWUW010000508.1:0-1955 GCA_036406335.1 Trebonia sp. | reverse complement strand
TTCGTCCTGTGGGCGGTCTTGGCTTCCTGTACGCTGTGGCCGGAAAACTGGACCCCGTGGGCAGCGGGGGAAACGATCCGGGACGCCGGCAAGGGGGAGCCCGCCTGGCTCGCCCAGGGCGGCCTGGCGGGCCGGACTCCTGCTTGCCTTTGTGGTATCCACGGTCATCTGGACAGTCGGGGAAGCACTCGGCGGGATCCTTACCGGCACGGGGACTGATCCGAGCACCGGGCCGGTGCTCATCCTGCTGGCATTCGCTTTCCGGCCGACGGCCGGGCCGGGATCGTCCCCGGCGGAGATGTCAGCCCAGGCCGCCGACGGCTCAGCCAGGGCGCCCACCCCAACGGGCGGGTAGGCGTGGCTGGTGCGCGTGCCGGCGAACGGGACCTACCGGCGGAACGCGGCCCGGACCGCAGCTGCGGTGGAGCTGTAGTACCCGGCTGGTTCGATGAAGCCCCACTCGTCGAAGGCCCGGCCGCTGGCGAGGGCGCGCCGGTAGCCGAAACAGGTGAGATAGAGCGTGCGGATGTACATGACCGCCTCGAGCCGGCCGAGTTCCTCGTCAGTCGGCTCGACGTGCCGGCGGTAGGCGCCCACGGCGGCGTCGATCCGCTCCTGGTCCGGCCGGCGCGGGTTCCACGAACCGGTGCCCCAGATCAGGTAGGCGAAGTCGGCGAGGCGTGGTCCGCGCCCGGACGCCTTCCAGTTGATCGCGACCGGCCCTTGCCCGCTCAGGACGGCGTGATCGGGGGCGTGGAGGAGGTTCCCGTGAAGCAGGCCCTCCGGAAGGCCGTGACCGTCGTCGGCCGAGCGCACCTCATCGCGCAGCCACTCGAACCGCTCGCGCTCGGCCGCCGTTACCAGCGTATCCACGGTGTCGAGAAACGACAGGGCGGCCAGCAGATCCTGACCCGGCCTGCCCTCCCGATTCGGGTCTTCCCCGCTCGCTCCGCCCGGGCGGCTAACGGAATCGTCGTACGGCAGCGCGTGCAGCCGTCCGAGCAGCTCACCCATCATGGCGAACTTGGCGGCGCCGTCGGGGAGCCGGGTGCCTTCCACGAACCGCGTCACCAGGACCGCGCTGCCGTCGAAGTCCGATACCGCGTCGTCGGCCGCCAGGCGCTCCGCCGGATAGTCCTGCCGTTCCAGGAACCGGAGGACCGCGGCGTCGCCCTCAACGCCGTCCCGCGGCCGGGCGGGGGGAAACGCGCGGGCGACCCACGGGTGCCCGTCATTGCGGTCGATGCGGAACACGTAGGTCTTGTGCGCGCTGAGCTTCACCGCCGCGGCCGGGGCAACGCCGTAGCGGTCCCGGAGATGAGCGAGCAGCCGCCCGGGATCTGGCTCGTGGTGCATCCGCGCGCCGAGACCCTGAAGATCGGTCAGCGCTTCGGTATAGCGCTGCCCGGTCTCCTCGGCGTGGCGCCGGACCACCTTCTTGAAGCTGGCGTCCTTGGTCATGATCAAGCCTCCCCGTGACATCCTCGTCCCCAGCGACGCGGTGAAAGGAAGATGGCTCGTGACATTGACGACCGAGAGGGCAGATCCCCTTCGCCAGCGGAACCCCGGCTGGGGCGGTGAGTTCCACAGCTCGGCGACCGGTCGCCGCCGTGGATGAAGTCTTCCCGGGTGGCCCGGTCTTCGTCAAGCCCCCGCGGCTGGCGGGCGTTATGCTCGCCAGCGGAAGGGGCCGCATCGTGAACGCAGACGAGTACCTTCAAGTGGACCCGCTGGAACGTCTTCGCCAGCGCCGCAGCGCCAAGTGGCGGACTTACGCCCGCGACGTAATTCCCCTCACGGTCGCCGAGATGGACTTCGCGCTCGCCCCGGCGGTGTCCGCGGCGCTGCGCGACGCGGTCGACCGGTCGGACGCGGGCTATGCGATGGCGGTACCCGAGCTCGGCCGGGCGCTGGCCGACTTCGCCGCCCGCCGCTGGAGCTGGGACATCGACCCG
>DASWUW010000507.1:0-1572 GCA_036406335.1 Trebonia sp. | reverse complement strand
GGCCTGACCCACGGCAAGCGGCTGTACGGGCCGGAGGACTGGCTCAAGCGGATCGAGGCGGGCTGGCACGAGCTGGACGGCAAGCGCGCGGTGCTGCTGGTGCAGCTCGCGCCGTCGCACGAGCGCGACGAGGCCCGCCTCGGCTATTTCCTGGAGCGGGTTCCGGACTGGATGCGGGTCGCGGTGGAGTTCCGCCATCCCAGCTGGCACTGCGAGGACGTCTTCCGGCTGCTGGCCGCGCACGGCGCCGCCTACACGGTGATGAGCGGGGCCGGCCTGCCGTGCCTGCTGCGGGCCACCGCCGACTTCGTCTACGTCCGGCTGCACGGCCCGGACCACGACCATCTCTACGGAGGCTCCTACTCCGACGCCGACCTGAGCTGGTGGGCCGGCCGGATCGGGGAATGGAGCGCCGGCGGGAAGGACGTGTTCGTGTACTTCAACAACGACGGCGACGCGAACGCGGTCCGCAACGCCCGCACGCTGCGGGCCATCCTGCAGGCCGGGTAGGCGTCAGCCGCTTTCCTGCCGGGCCAGCAGGGCGACGTGCAGCGAGGCCCGGGACTCCGGGTCGGCCAGGCTCACCGCCAGGACGCGCTCGATCAGCGCCAGCCGCTGGTAGAACGTCGGCCGGGCCAGGTGCGCGCGGGACGCGGCGAGCGCCTTGTTGCCGCCCGCGTCCAGGAACGCCGCCAGCGCGGGCACCAGGGCGGTGCCGTGCTCAGCGTCGTAGCGGAGCAGCGGCCCGAGTTCCCGCTCGCCGAACGCGCGCACCCGCACGTCGTCCCGCAGCAGGTGCAGCAGCCCGCGCAGCCGCAGGTCCGGCAGCCGGTAGTAGGGACGGCGGCCGCCCGGGGCGGCGTTCCCGGCGGCCAGGTCGGCGACGTCACGGGCCTCGCGGAACGCCGCGCGCACCTCGCGGACCGAGCCGGCCGGCCGGCTGGCGCCGATCACCGGACCGGACGGGGCCGCCGCGGACCGGGCCGCCTGCCCGGCCGTGAGCCGGGCCGCGAGCGCGCGCAGCGGCTCGTCGTCGTCCGCGCCCGGCGGCAGCGACAGCAGCGCGCCTGCCCTGACCTCATCGAGCACCCCCGCCAGCGCGGGCACCCCGGCCGCCCGGCACCCGGCGGCCAGCGCCTCGGCCGCGCCGAGCACGGCCGCCTGCCCGGGATCCGGCCCGGCGTCCGGCAGCCGGGCCACCACGGCCACCAGGTCCCGGCCGGTCACCTCGACGCCCAGCGCCCGGGCCCGGGCCGCCGCCGGAAATCCGGGGGAGCCGCCGCCGGCGGAGACGAGCGCGCTGATCAGCGTGCGGTGTGCCTGCCGTTCCAGCGACTCGTCCCGGGAGGTGAGCAGGCGGCCGAGCGCGAGGGTGGCGGCGGCCCGCGAGATCAGCAGCTCGTCGATGATCCGCGCGTGCACCGCCTCGGTGATCCCGATGAACGCCACCTCGCGCCGCAGCTCGACCAGCGGCAGCGACCGGTCCTCGGCCGCGGCGACCAGCGCGGCCGGCAGCGCCCCGGCGTACCGGCGGCCGAGCTCCACCGCCAGGCCGGCCACGCCGACGCCGGC
>DASWUW010000506.1:0-3498 GCA_036406335.1 Trebonia sp. | reverse complement strand
GGGTGGACGCCTACGCGCTCACCCATAACGAGACGTCCACCGGCGTCTGCACGGACATCCGCCGTCCGGCCGGCGCCGACGACGGGTCCCTGGTGCTGGTCGACGCGACCAGCGCGGCCGGGGCGCTGCCGGTCGACCCGGCCGAGTTCGACGCCTACTACTTCGCCCCGCAGAAGGTCTTCGGGTCCGACGGCGGCTTGTGGCTGGCCCTGCTGTCACCCGCCGCCCGGTCCCGGATCGACGAGATCGCGGCCAGCGGCCGCTACATCCCGGATTTCCTGTCGCTGAAGGCCGCGGTGGACAACTCGGTCAAGGACCAGACGCTGAACACGCCCGCGGTCGCTACCCTCGTGCTCCTCGCTGCCCAGGTCGACTGGCTGCTGGCGAAGGGCGGGCTGGAGTGGGCACAGTCGCGCACCGCTCGTTCGGCTCAGATCCTCTACTCGTGGGCGGCCGGATCGCCGTTCGCGACGCCTTTCGTGTCCGACCCGGCGCTGCGGTCACCGGTGGTGGGCACGATCGACTTCGCGGATACGGTGCCGGCCGACACCGTGGCCGCCGTGCTGCGCGAGAACGGGATCGTGGATACCGAGTCGTACCGGAAGCTCGGCCGCAACCAGCTGCGGATCGGCCTGTTCCCCGCGGTCGAGCCGGAGGACGTGGCCGCGCTCACCGCCTGCGTGGACTACGTGGCCGCCCGGCTCGGCTAGCGGACCGGCTTCCTAGTGGATGAGGGAGCCGATCAGCACCATCAGCACGAGCAGCCCGAGCACGGTGGGCATCAGCCAGCGGGGCACGGTCCGGTTCACCCGCTTAGCGTACTGCGGCCTAGGACTGGCTTACCTTCTCCAGGATGGGCGCGGCGGCGCGCAGGATCTGGCGTTCGTCCGGGGTGAGTTCCTGCAGCCGCTGAGCCAGCCAGGCCTCACGGCGGCGGCGGACGCGCTGCACCAGGCTCCGGCCCTCGGAGGTCACGGTCAGCACGACCTGCCTGCGGTCGGTCGCGTGCGGGGCCCGCAGCACCAGTCCGCGCTCCTCCAGCACCGCGATCACCCGGGTCATGGACGGCGGCTGGACCTTCTCGTGATCGGCGAGCTCGCCCGGGGTCATCGAGTCGTGACGCTCGAGCGCGGCCAGCGCCGCGAGCTGGATGTCGGACAGCACGGCCTCGGTTCCGAGTCCGACGCGCTGCTCTACCCGCAGGCGCCGCGCCAGCCGGGTGACCGAGATCCGCATCGCGGTCGCCAGGCCTGCTTCTGTCTGCAGGTCCGAGGCCCTCGTCTTGCCCGCGGACAGATCCCGGGGGGGACGATGAGTCGTCTCTCCGGGGGAGGGCTGCATGGCTGCCTCGGGCATCCCCCAAGTACATCATGGCCGGGCCGGTGTTATAAGCCGCTCGCGGTGCGAGTAAGGCTGCCGTTTTTGCCGGTTTCCGGGGTTGTCGGGCTTTCTCCGGAGGAAGCCCGCTGGTCGGCTAGCCTTATGCCGTGAGCCACAGTCGGCAGGTCGGTCCCCGGGAGCGGCGCCCGGCGCCGCCGCCCCGGGAGGCGGACGACCGCCAGGTGACCGCCGCCATCACGCTGGGCTGGCTGATCGCGCTCATCGTCCTGGTCTCCGTGGGCAGCGTGCTGCCCGGTGACGTGCACTGGTGGGTGTGGACCTGTGTCGTCGGGGTGGTGCTGGGCCTGTTCGGGCTCCTGTACGTCCCGTTCCTCAAGGGACGGCGGGCCAGGATGGCCGCGGAGCACGGGCACCTGGCCCCCGGTGCTCAGCTGGCCCCCGGTGTTCAGCTGGCCGAGCCGTCTCCGTCCGCTGAGCCGTCCTCGTCCGCCCCTGAGTTCGTGTCGCGCGACAGCGGCTCGAACACCGTCTCCTCGACCGAGACGCCGGGCAGCTCCACCAGGCCGTAGTCGTAGCCGAACTCGTCGACTACCGGCAGGGCGGCCTCGGCGGAGCCGGTCAGCGTCGTCTCGGAATGCGCGCCGCACCCGTGGTCGGCCGACACCACCTGGCCGTCGTCCAGTGCGAAGGCGTTGCCGCAGGCCCCGAACAGCCGGCCCAGGCCGCCGCTCAGCGGGACGAAGAACCCGCAGCTGACGCAGCTGGCGGGCAGGGCGTGAGCCAGCGCGGCGCGCGGCCCGTGGTCGCTCTCGTACCAGCGCTCGGCCGTTTCGTCGCGTCCGAAGGACGACAGCACGCGGGAGCGGCCCGGGGCGGGCAGCTCGGACGGCTCGGCGGGCCCGGCCGCCGCGTTCTCCGAGTCGGTCCTGGGCAGGAACCAGTCGGCCACCGCGTCGTCACCGTCGAGTACGGCAAAGGGCACCAGGCGCTCGTCGTCCGGGCTGGCGGGCAGCAGGTCGCCGAGGCCGACGTCGCCCGGCAGCAGCCGGTCGTGCCAGGGCACCCAGGCCGGCGCGAGCAGCGCGCCCGGTCCGGGCAGCAGGACGGTCTCGTCCACCGTCACCAGTTTGGACCGCGGCGCGCGGGTCACCGTGACCGCCCACCGCCAGCCGGTATAGGCCCGGTCGGCGCACTCGAAGAGATGCGTTACGACCCGGTCGGCGACGGATTCGGCGCCTAGATGCCCGCCGACCGCGTCCGGGCCCACCCCGGTATTCTCGGTCAGGGCTCGCCTGGCCACGTCAACCGCTTCCGCGCAGACCTGGTCTGGTTCTTTCGCGCGGTTTCTGATCGTGCTCACGACTGCCAATTCTCGCTCCTGGAGCGTCACACCGCGAGGCCGGCCCGGCAGGATGTCCGCGGAGGGCTCGTCGCAGTGCCGCTGACCAAGAATACTGTGAACATGCGGATGTCGGATGCGCTGCGGCGAGTGGGGGGCGGCTTCCGTGCGGCCGGGCGGCGGACCGGGGCCCTGGTGCACCGGGTGACCGGGGCTCAGGGCGCGGATCGCACCGGTCTGGGCACGCTTACCGAGATGACGGCGCTCAGCGGCGCCGCCGACGCGTTCGTGACCGTCGCGCTGGCCGGGACGATCTTTTTCAGCACGTCGGTGGACCAGGCCCGCGGCCGGGTGGTGCTGTTCCTGATCATCACCATGGCCCCGTTCGCCGTGCTGGCGCCGTTCCTCGGGCCCAGCCTGGACCGGATACAGCAGGGCCGCCGGTTCGTGCTGGCGGGCACGATGCTCACCCGCGGCCTGCTCTGCTACGCCATGTCGGCCAACGTGGCCAACTCGGTGACGCTGCTGCCCGCCGCCTTTGGCATCCTGGTGCTGCAGAAGGCGGGCGGCGTGGTCAAGGCCTCGGTCACCCCGCGGCTGCTGCCCGCCGAGATCACCCTGGTGACCGCCAACGCGCGGTCCGGGCTGGTCTCGCTCGCCGTCTCCACCGTGGCGGCCGGCGTGGCGGCCGGCGTCCAGTTCGGCGGGGGCGCGGCCTGGACCCTGCGGGCCGGCACGCTGATCTACCTGGCGGCGATGGTGCTGGCGCTCCGGCTGCCGGAGCAGATCGACGTTCCGGTGCCGGTCCCCGCGCCTGC
>DASWUW010000505.1:0-5924 GCA_036406335.1 Trebonia sp. | reverse complement strand
CGGAGGCAGCCTGCGCGCCATCCTCGAAGGCGCCGCTGGCAACGTGCTGGCCGCCGTGCTTCTAGGGCTCTGGCACCCCTGACGGCCGGACAGGGGACTGCGGGGGTAACGCTCCCTAACCGAGCTCGAGCCTTGCTTTGGCGATGCAGAAGACGGCGATAGCATCCTGAAATTCCAGGTCAGCAGCCAAGCGCCGAGAAAAACGGTCGGCAGACCGCTCCTCCGGACGGTCAGCACACCGCTCCTGCTCCCGCCGTCCGTGCCCGTCCGTGGATTCCGCGCCCTCCGGCCCCGGCACGCACGGACGTATAGCGGACGGCGGCGGCCCCGAAACGCGCCTCGGGGTGCGTACACGCTGGTCAGCGGGGGGTGACTCGGGTAGAAGGAGCGTGCTGTAAAACCGTCGGCTCAGCCTACGTTGGTTCGAACCCAATACCTGCCACTGCTGTGATGTCGCAAGACATCGAGGACACCGCGAACCTACGTAGGGTTCGCGATGTTTTTCTTTGGCCAGCCGGATGGGCGGCCGGTGGGCTGGTAGTCCCCACTCCAAAGCGCTCCTATCGGCGGCGCAGCTCCCGCTGGTACGTCCCGGTCAGCTCCGCGAACGCGCGCTCGTCGCCCAGCCGGGCGTTCTCGAAAAGTGCCGCCTCATAGTAGGCACTTTTCACCATGGTGTTAGGACTCCCCAGCACCGTTAACTCGTCGGACTGCATCCGCTGAGAGGATGTTAGCGTGCGGCGGAAGAAGTTGCCCGGGTCGTAGGCGGCCTTGATCCCCGCCAGGCGCTTGTACTGGGCGTTGCCGTAGCCGCCGCGAATCTGCTCGCCCGAATGCCCGGTCACGCTGTTGAGGTAGCTGTTGCCGTTGGCGAGGGCTACGGGCGCAGCGCCGCAGGCTCAGCGCTAGCGTGCGTGCAGCCGGGCCGCCTCGTCGGGGGCGAGGCCGGCGTCGGTGTCGGCCAGGATCTCGCCGTGCTTGACACCGACGGTCTTCAGGAAGCGCTGCTGGCCGAGGGTGAGCGCGATGAAGTGGCCGAGCTCGATGAGCTGGGGCTCGCTGAAGTGCTCGTGCAGACGACCCCAGAGCGCGTCGTCGGCCAGGGCCGGGTCCCAGGCGATGGCCATCGCCCAGGCCAGCGCGGCCCGCTCGCGGGCGTCGAACTTCGCCGAGTTCTCGAAGTCGAGGATGTCGTCGACCTGCGACTCGGTGGCGCCCTGCTCCCGGGCGAGGACCGAACGCTGGCCGCCGCAGTACTGGCAGTCGACCGACTTGGCGATGTAGAGGCGGCACAGCTCCTTGACCGCGTGGTCGACCGCGCCCTGGCGGAAGAAGACCTCCCAGGCGTTGTTGAACGCTTTCATGACCTCCGGATGGTGCAGGCGGATGGCCTGGCTCTCCGGGCGCGGGGTGCCGAACAGGCGAGCGCGCTCCATGATCGCCGTCAGCTCGGGATCGGTGACGGTTGTCGGGTCGACGTAGCTGATGTGGCCCATGTGCTGCTCCTGTCGTCACGCCCGCGGCGGGGCGTGAACCAAGCTTCGCGCCGGGCCCGGTACGTTGTCCAAGACATAATCCGGCTCGCTTCGATCGTGATTCGCTATGGAACTCCGCCAACTCCGCTATGCCGTCGCGGTCGCCGCGCACCGGCACTTCACCCGCGCGGCGGCCGCCGTCCCGGTCGCCCAGCCAGCGCTCTCGCATCAGATCAGGCTTCTCGAGCAAGAGCTCGGGGCCGAGTTGTTCGAACGCTCCCGCAGCGGGGTCAGGCTGACCGAGGCGGGCGAGATCTTCCTGCTGCGGGCTCGCCGCGCACTGGCCGAGATCGACGCCGGGCGGGAGGAGATCGCCGCCCTCCGGGGCCTGACCGCCGGACGGCTGGCGCTCGGCGCGATGCAGGCGCTGGCCGGCCTGGACCTGCCCCGGCTGATCGCGGAGTTCCACGCCGCCCACCCCGGGGTGGACGTGTCCCTGCGCGAGGATTCGACCCGCGACATGCTCGCGATGGCCGCCCGCGGTGAGCTCGACCTCGCGATTGCCGCGCTCGACGTCGAGCGGCCCGCGGGCCTCGAGTGCGTTCCCCTGGTCCGCGAGCCGGTGCTGGTCGCGGTGCCGGCCGCGCATCGTCTGGCCGCGCAACAGACGATCGGCGTGCGTCAGCTCGGCGGCGAGACCTTTATCTTCTTCAAGCCGGGGAGCGGGCTGCGGGCCGTCTCCGAGCGGGCGGCCGAGCAGGCCGGGCTGGTGCCCCGGGTGGGCTTCCAGACCAGTAGCCACGACCGTCTGCTGGCGCTCGTGGGCGAGGGACTGGGGGTGGCGTTCGTGCCCGCCTCGGCCGTGCCCAGCCCGCCGCCGCGCGGGGTGGCGGTGCGCCCGGCGTCGCCCGCCGTCGAGCGGACCGTCGGCGTGGCGTGGCGCGCCGACCAGCGTCACACGCCGGCCGCGAGCGCCTTCCTGGCCCTGCTGCGGGAACGGGCAGCGGGCGTTCCCGGGTACTGGCAGGGCCTCTCAGGCGGTCCGGCCGGGTCTTAGCCCGGGACGACGCACCCGCCTGTGAAACCAGGCCCCGCCGTCGGGAGACACCGCGACCCGGGCAGTACGTGCGCTGTTCTCCGCCTGAAAAGTGCCTTGGGCTGGTAGCTAATGGGACCCTAGACAAGCCCTATTATTCCAGGTCAAAGGGACCTTTTCATTTGGATCGACAGTCGCCGCTTATCGCAGGCGAAAGCCCGAGGTTAGTATGTCAGCGGAAGCCAAGCTATAAGCTTTGTGCCGCTGGATGGTGGGCTGGTAACCTGCAGCGTGCCGCCAAGCGCAGCTATGCGGTCTTTGAGTGCAGCCAGCGCGCCACCCGGGTGGGTGTCTGCTCCGCCGACGCCATCGTCGCTTACCTCGATCTGGAGGTAACCGCCGTTCACGTTCGTTTTTACCCACGCGGTCTCAGCTTGAGCGTGTTTGGTGATGTTCGCCAGGGCCTCGGAGCAGAAAAAATAAACGCCTGAGTCCAGTCCTGGGGGAAGCTTCTGGTTGCTGACCTGAAGCTCTAGCCGGAACGGAAGACGTGCGGCCAGTGCGTCAAGCGCCGCCGCTAGACCGCGAGCGGTCAGTATTGCCGGGTGGATTCCTGCGGCCAGTTCGCGCAGCCCTTCGATCCCGGTCTGGGCTTCGCTGGTCGCGAACTGGACCAGCTGCAAGGCATCGTGCGGTGCCGTGGTCCATTTCTGCTGTGCGCGCTGAAGGTTGAGGATCGTGTTGAGGAACTGCTGCTGTGCGCCGTCGTGCAGATCCCGGGCGAGCCGTGCCCGTGCGGTGTCCGCGGCCTCGATTATCCGCCGTTGCGCGGCTTCGGCCTCCGCCGCGCGCGCTTCGGCGACGTCGCGCTCGCGAGTGATCCGCTCGAGGTGACGTCGCTGTTCAATGTCGGTAAACGCGACCACGGCGCCGCGCCCTTCGGATGTCTGGATCGGCGCAGACCAGTATTCGACCGGGAACACGGTGCCGTCCCGGCGGACGAACCAGTCCTCGTCGCTGTGAAGGGTCTCGCCGGTCTGCCGCGGCCGCAGCATCGGGCAGTCCTCAACGGGGTAGGGCGATCCGTCGGGGTGCTTGTAGTGGATTGTCTGGTGGCTCGGCTGGCCATGGAGCTCGGCCGCGTCGTCGTAGCCGAGCGCGGCCAGCGCGGCGGGATTAGCGAAGCGGATATCACCCTCCGGGTTCACCATCCAGACCGGCTGCGCGATTCCAGCCAAGATGGATGACAGGAAGCCGTAGGTGTCGAGGATCGCTCCGCGCAGAGGAGGGGTGCTGTTCATCGCTTGAGGTACTCAAGGACGGCGAGCACGCGCCGATGGTACCCCTGTTTTTTTGACAGGCCAAGCTTGTCGAAGATGTGCGTGACGTGGTGCTCCACCGCGCCTACAGTGACCGTCAGGTCCTCCGCGATACCCGGGTTCGATCGGCCCTGGGCGATCAGCTCAAGAACCTGCCACTCGCGGCTCGTGAGATCGTCGAGAGGACCGGCCCTGCGCCGGCGGCCGACGAGCATCGAGACGACCTCGGGGTCCAGCACAGTTTCGCCACGCGCCACGCGGCCCACAGCGTCGGTGAACATAGCGATCTGGCCCACCTTCTCCTTCAGCAGATAGCCCACGCCTGCGGACCCGCCAGCCACCAGGTCCAGGGCGTAACGGTCCTCGAGGAACTGCGAGAGCACAAGAACGCCTAGCCTCTGGTGCTCTCGCCGGGCGGCGAGGACGGCTCGCAGCCCGTCGTCTGTCATGTCGGGCGGCATTTGGATGTCAGTGACCACCACATCGGGATGGCACGCGCGGATCTTCGAGACCAGCTCCGGAGCGTCACCGGCGGTGCCCGCGATCTCGAATCCTTCCTCCTGCAGCACGTGAACGATCCCGTCGCGGAAGATCGGCTGATCCTCGCCAACGACGACCCGAATCGGGCGAGGTCCGGCCATGCTGACAGGTTACCTGGGGCTTTCCCCAGCAAACAGGGCGGAATCCCTCCTTCAGGAGGCCAGGCTGCCCCATTGCGCCGCTCATAAGCCTTATTTAGCGTTGTTTCCAGGTCAACGTGCCCGGCGCCGGTCACGGCAGTGCTCTACCGTCACCCGGTTGTGCCGCACCGCGCGGCGCGCCGACGTCCTCCGCGGATCGGCTTCAGCGGTCGACAGAATCACGTAGGGAGCCTGATGGGAATCATCATCGCGGGTCAGGAAAACTCCACGCCGATCGAGCTGCACTACGAAGACCACGGGAGCGGGGACCCCGTCGTCCTGCTGGCCGGCTGGCCGCTGGACAGCCGGTCCTGGGAGCCGCAGATTCATGCCCTGCTCGGCGCGGGGCATCGCGTGATCGCCTACGACCGCCGCGGGTTCGGCCGGTCGAGCCGGCCGACCGAAGGCTATGACTTCGACACACTGGCCGGTGATCTGCACCGGCTGCTGACCGAACTGGACCTGCGCGAGGTGACGCTGATCGGCTTCTCGCTGGGTACGGGCGAACTGGCCCGCTACATCGGCACCCACGGGACCGGACGGCTGCAGGCCTGCGTGTTCATCGAGAGCCTCGCGCCCTCCTTCGCCAAGTCCGACCACAACCCTGAAGGTGTCGACCAGGCCGGGGTCGCCGAGGTCCAGCAGGCGATCCTGGACGACCGGTTCGCCTGGCTCACCGGGCTGGTCCAGAATCTGCTCAATCTTGATGACTACCTCGGTAAGCGGGTGAGCGAGGAGACCGCGCGCGCAATCTGGGACGCCGCTGCCGACGCCTCACCATGGGCGACCTGGGCGTGCCCGCCCGGCTGGCTGGAGGATTTCAGTGACGACATCACCAAGATCGACATTCCGGTGCTGATCCTGCATGGCACCGCCGATCGGGTTCTGCCGGTCAACGGGCAAGGCCGCCGGCTGCACGCCGCCATGCCCGCTGCGCGGTATGTAGAAATCGACGGCGGCCCGCACGTCATGGGCGTCACCCACGCCGCCGAAGTCAACCGCGAGCTGCTCGCGTTCCTGTGCGATACCGCGCGGACCAGCGCTACCGCCTGACGTCCTCGCACTCATCGCCTGCACTGTCAGGGATCTTGTTTGCGGCCCTGCTGCTGGCTGTAGCCGCCCCAGCTCACCGTCAAGGCGCTACGGGCCGGGCGCACCCGGGGAGCCTGACCCAGAGACGACCGCGGCCAGCACTGGCGCGGAGCGGCCGGGAGCCGCCCGGTTCCCGGCCAGTACGGAGAAGGAGAGCCCGATGGGCACCATCACCACCACCGACGGCACGGAGATCTTCTACAAGGACTGGGGGTCCGGCCAGCCGGTCGTGTTCAGCCACGGCTGGCCGCTGACCGCCGACGCCTGGGACGACCAGCTGTTCTTCGTCGCGTCCCGGGGTTACCGGGCCATCGCCCACGAC
>DASWUW010000504.1:0-10688 GCA_036406335.1 Trebonia sp. | reverse complement strand
GCCCGCCCCGGCCGCGGCCGGGGCGGCCGCCTGCGTCTGCCTCTCCATCAGCTGGCTGACATCCGCCATCCGGGCCTGCATGGCGGCGAGCCGGTCGGCGACCGGCGGCGCGTTGTCCTGCATCTCCCGGGCCTGCCTCTGCAAATCCCGCATGCTCTTGAAAACGCCCATGGGTCAGCTCGCCCGGTAAACCTGGTTAAAGCGCTGCGCGACGGCAATGTTCCGCTTGATCCGGTCATTCCAGCCCTGGGACGCGATTTCCCAGGCGGACGCCTGGATCCCCCTCGATACCGCTATTTGCGCAAGCATTGACTGGTCGTAGTTATACGCCGCGACCGCTTTGCTGACCGCGGCGAACTGATCCAGTGAGACGCCGGCGATGGACTCGAAATCGGGGCCAGCCGGAGCAGCGCCGGTGAAACCGCCGGCCGGCTGAGCCGTGCGGGCCTGCATCGCGGCCTGCTGGGCGGCGGCCATCTGCTGGGCCTGGGCACCCATCTGCTGCGCCTGCGCCACCAGGCCGGGAGCGGCATTGACCATGTCTTTCATGTCCTTCATGCGCTTGATCATTCCCACGCGGTTTACTCCTGTTCGCTCGATTCAACCGAGTCAAGGATCGAACGGAGCCTCTTGCTATCCTCTTAACGCCGACTTACAGTGCCGCGGGCCGGCCGTCAGCGCACCGCGCAGTTCCGCCTGACGGCAGCCGCGGCGGGGCACCGCGTGCCAAGCTAGGAGCGGGACAGCGGCCGGGCGGAGGTGGCGGGCGTGACTGCCGACGAGGGACGGCTGCTGCGGGTTACGCTGCTCGGGCCGGTATGCGCCTGGCGGGGCGACGAGGAGCTGGAGCTCGGGGCGCCGCGGCGGCGCGCGGTGCTGGGGTTGCTGGCGGCGCAGGCGAACCAGGTGGTTTCCCGGGACGAGCTCATCGACGGGATCTGGGGCGACGAACTGCCCGCCAGCTCGGTGAATGCCCTGCACGTCCACGTCGCCCGGCTGCGGGCGGCGCTCGAGCCAGGTCGGGCGCACCGGGCGCCGGGACAGGTGCTGCTGGCCAGCAAGCAGGGTTACCTGCTGCGGCTGGCGCCCGGCCAGCTCGACGCGGAGCTGTTCGCCCAGCGGCTCGCCGCCGCTCGCAAGCAGCGCGGGACGGGTGACCTGGCCGGCGCGGAAGAGTCGTTCGCGGCAGCCTTGCGGCTCTGGCGGGGCGCCGCGCTGGCCGGGATCCCCGGCCCGCGGGCGGAGATCCTCCGGGCGGGACTGAGCGAGCAGCGGCTGACCGCGACTGAGGAGCACCTCGAGACCGCCCTCGCGCTTGGCCGTCACGCCCAGGCGGCGCAGCAGCTGGTCGAACTGGTGCAGGCGCACCCGCTGCGGGAACGGTTCAGCGGCCAGCTGATGCTGGCGCTCTACCGCTGCGGGCGCCAGGCCGACGCGCTGACCGCGTTCGCCGACGCCCGCCGCGTCCTCGTCGGCGAGCTCGGCATCGAGCCAGGACCGCAGCTGCGGGAGCTGCAGGCGCGGATCCTGGCCGCGGATCCGGGCCTCGACCTGGTGCCGCCGAGCCCGGCTCCGCCGGTGCCCGCGCCCCCGCGGCGGGACAGGCCCGTTCCGGCCCAGCTGCCGGGACACGTGAACGCGTTCACCGGACGGACCGGCGAGCTGGCCGAGCTCGACCTCCTGCTGGCCGAGGCGACCGCCCGGACGAGCCGGCCAGGCAGCCCCGGCGGGGAGGCCGCGGTAATCGCGGTCGTCTCGGGTACGGCCGGCGTGGGCAAGACCGCGCTGGCGGTGCGCTGGGCCCGGCAAGCCGCGGGCTCGTTCCCCGATGGCCAGCTGTACGTGAACCTGCGCGGCTACGATCCCGGTCCCCCGGTGCCGCCCGCGGACGTGCTGGCCGGGTTCTTGCGGGGACTTAGCATGGCGGGGCCGGACATCCCGCCGGGCGAGGAAGAGCGGGCGGCCGCTTACCGCAGTCTGCTGGACGGCCGGCGGGTGCTCGTGGTGCTCGACAACGCCGCCAGCGTGGAGCAGGTGCGGCCGCTGCTCCCGGGCTGCCCGTCCTGCCTGGCCGTGGTGACCAGCCGTGACTCGCTCGCGGGGCTGGTCGCCCGGCACGGTGCGCGGCGGGTGAACCTGGACGTCTTGCCGCTGGGCAACGCGGTAGGACTGATGCGGACGCTGATCGGCGCCCGGGTCGATGCCGAGCCCCGCGCGGCCGCCGTGCTGGCCGGGCACTGCGCGCGGCTGCCGCTGGCGCTGCGGGTCGCCGCCGAGCTGGCCGCCGCGAGCCCGGCCAGCTCGCTGGACGAGCTGGCCCGTGAGCTGGCCGACGAGCAGCGGCGGCTCGACCTGCTTGACGCGGGCGGTGACGAGCGCACCGCGGTCCGCGGCGTCTTCTCCTGGTCGTACCGGCATCTGCCGCCCGCCGCCGCCCGGGCGTTCCGGATGGCCGGCCTCACCCTGGGCTCCCATTTCGATGCCTACGCCATCGCCGCGCTGACCGGTGCCACCGCCGTCCAGGCCAGGGACGTTATCACCCTGCTGGCCCGGGCGCACCTGGTCTACCCGGCCGGTGCAGGCAGGTTCGGCCTGCATGACCTGCTCCGCGCCTACGCCCGCCAGCTAGCCGCCGCGCAAGACAGCGAGGCGGCCCGAGACGCGGCTCTGACCAGCCTGTACGACTACTACCTGGGTACTGCCGCCAGCGCCATGGATACCCTCGTCCCGGCTGAGCGGCACTACCGGCCCCGCGTCCGGCCGGCCAGCCCGCCGGCCCCGCCGACCCCGCCGGTGGCCAGCCCCGACCAGGCGCGCGAATGGCTTGACGCCGAGCGGGCGACCCTCGTCGTCCTGGCCGCGGAGACGGCAACGCGGGGAGCCCCGGGCCACGCCACCCGCCTGACCGCCATCCTGTACCGCTACCTCGAGACCGGCGGCCACTATGCCGAGGCCGTGACCGTACACGGCCATGCCCTCGATGCCGCCCGCCTCCTGGGCGACCGCGCGGCCGAGGCCACCGCGCTCACCAACCTCGGCATCATCAGCTGGCGACAGGGCCGCTACCAGCAGGCAGCCGGCTACCACGAGCAGGCCCGGACCGCGTCGGTGGAGGTCGGGGACATAAACGGCGAGGCCGTCGCGGTGGCCAACCTCGGCGCGGTCTACGAACGGCAGGGCCGCTGCGAACGGGCAGCCGCCTGCCACCGGCAGGCGCTCGCTCTCTTCCGCGAGGCCGGGGACAGGAGCGGCGAGGCTCGCGCACTGGCCAACCTGGGTTCGGTCGCCGGGCGGCAAAACCGTTATGAGGAGGCCGTCCGCTGGTACCAGCGGTCCCTGTTCGTCTTCCGTGAGAGCGGAGACGAGGCCGGCGAGGCCAGCGCACTGCCGGACCTCGGTGTCGCCTACCACCGGCAGGGCCTTTATGAGCAGGCCTTCGGCTGCTATCACCAGGCACTGGCGCTGTTCCGGGTCAGCGGCGACCGGACCGGCGAAGCCGAGGCACTCAACGGCCTGGGTGAGGTCCTCCTTTCCTCCGGACGGCCAGGCGAGGCCCGCCTCGAGCACAGCGCTGCCCTCACCCTGGCCACCCAGACCGGAGACCGCTACGAGCAGGCTCGCTCGCACGCCGGCCTCGTGGCCGCCCTGCAGGCTATCGGCGACACTGGCCTGGCGCAGCAGCACCGGCAGTGCGCCCAGGATCTCCAGGCTGAATTCACGGCCGGAGAAGCCGACGATGCCCGTCCCCTGGTCGCCGCGCTGGACCTCGAAGATCCTCAGGCACTGGCTCAGGGAGGGCTGGCGGCGCCGTCTCGGCCGCCTCACGGCTGAGGCGAGCGACGGCCGGCCGCCCCGGGCCCGGCAGCACGGGCCTGCTGCCGCGGTTGTATTGTTCGTGCGTTAAATGATAGCGTGCTAACTATTAGGCCGTACAGGAACTTCCCTTACGATGGGCGTCATGGACATCACCGCAGCGAACGGCAGCCGAGCAGAGGCGCTAGCGATACCGGGTGACCCGCTGGAGCTGGAGCGCCAGGTGTGCTTTGCCCTCTCGGTCGCGGCCCGCAGCGTGCTGAGCATCTACCGGCCGGTCCTGGAGCCGATGGGACTGACCCACCCGCAGTACCTGGTGATGCTGGCCCTGTGGGGACAGTCGCCGCTGGCGGTCAAGGAGCTCATCGAGCTGCTGCAGCTGGACGGTCCGACGCTGTCGCCGATGCTGAAGCGCCTGGAGGCGGCGGACCTGGTCACCCGGACCCGGGACCCCCAAGACGAGCGGCAGCTGCGTATCGGCCTGACCGAGAAGGGCCGCGCCCTGCGGCAGGAGGCGCTGAACGTCCCGCCCGCGATCGTGGCCCGGCTCGGCCTGAGCCTGGGCGAGCTGGACGGGCTGCGCGCGGGCCTCACCACACTCAACGACGCGGCCCGCCGGGCCGACGTCGTGCCAGCGGCAGCACCGGCGAAGGACAGCGTCTAGCACGGCCCGGGTGCCGGCCGCGTCAGGCAGGAACGGAGAGCGAAGTGAACAGCAACCTGACCACGCTGGTGGTTCTGGTGTCGGTGATCCACGTTGCTGCCATGGTGGTCATGATCTGGATCCGGGTCCGGCGGACCGAGGGCGACGGCATCGAGGTCCCGGGCCCGACAGTCAGCTCGTGCGCCGTGTGCGGCGAGCCCGCTGTCACTGTGGGCTACGACGGGCTCGACCCGAATGAGCAGCGCGACTCGCGCACCGGCCATGTCTGGTCCGTCGACTCCGCTTACTACCGGCCGGTGTGCGCGGCCCACGGAACTACGCCGAAGCGCCTGAGTGCCGCGGTCGCGTCGTAGTCCGGCGATACGGGTTCAAGACCCTGGCGGCCAGTCCCCTTCCCGGAGAATCGCCAGGTGGCGCGGAACGAGTGCCTCCAGGAAGTCGGCGGCGTCGAAGGCCTGCCCCGGGGGCGGCGGCGCCCAGCATCTTCGCGCGGCCGTCGATGAGCCGCCTGGCTGCCTCGCCGACCAGGGGCGCCGTCACCGCGTAGATGTCGCGCCCGGCGGCCGAGATCCGGCGCCGCTGCCCGCCGCGGCCTACGACGACGTCGACGACGAACCGCTGCGCTGAGCGGCCGGCCTCGTCGACGGCCCGGGGAGCGGGCGTCTCCGGGTTGCGGATGTCCTCCAGCGCGACGGTCGTGAGGTAGGTGCTGATCCTCGACGCCGCCAGGTGACGCGCCATCGTGATGATCTCGGTGAAAGGATTTCCGGCCACGGCCTGAAGCCCGAGCGGCCGGGGAAACGCCCAGTCGCGCAGGGGGGCCGGGCTGGGTGCCGGGACGAGGCGGCCGCCGTCCACGACGAACCGGGTCCCGGTGTTGCGCCGGCCGGTGATCCGGGTCCCTTCGGTGGGCCACCACCGGTCGAGGCCGAGGGCAACGGTGATCTCGTCGATGGTTTCCCACCCGGTGGCGGCGGCAGTCGCCAGCAGGTCGGCAAGGCCGCCGTAAAACGCCATCGCCGGAATGACCGCGACGTCGGTGCGCCAGCCCAGCTCCTGGTGAGTGCGGTACACCGCCTGAGCCGCCGCCTGCTCGGCCGTGACATCCAGGTAGTGCGCTCCAGCGCGCACCGCCGCGGCCGCCACCGGGACGGCAGTATCCAGGAACGGGCCCGCGCAGTTCACCACCAGCCCGGCACCGCGAGCGGCGTTCCGCAGCGAGCGGCTGTCGTCCACGGTCGCCGGCCGCACGTCCAGGCCGGGAAGCCGGCCAGCCAGCGCGGCGAGCCTGGCCGGGTCGCGTCCGGACAAGACCGGGGTCAGGCCCTGGCTCAGCAGCTGCGCGACGACGAATCGCCCGGTGTGCCCGTAGGCGCCGTAGACCAGAACGGATGTCTCCATAGCGGTTATCTCATCAGGGCCGCGGGGTCTGGCGTGAGTGGCCAATCTGACGCGGTGCGTACAGTTTGCGACATGCGCCACGTGATCGGGCTCGTCCCTCATGAGGACGCGATGCTCTACGAGACAGCGATCGCAGCCGAAGTCTTCGGGGTGGACCGCTCCGATCTCTCCGCCACCGGCCAGTGGTATCAGCTCCTGGCCTGCACGCCGGACGGGTCGCCGTCTCCGTGGCTTCCCGGGTTCGCGGCAGTCGGGTACGCGGAGCTGGCCGCGGTCGGCACCGTCGTGGTGCCGTCCACCAGCGTCCCCGGCCGGCCGCCCGACCCGGCCCTGTCGGCCGCGCTCCGGGCAGCGCACGACGCGGGCGTACGAATCGCCGCGCTGTGCACCGGCGCGTTCATCCTCGCCGCCGCGGGACTGCTCGACGGGCACCCGGCGGCCACGCACTGGATGCACGCCGAGCAGCTGGCCCGGCTCCATCCGCGCGTCAGCGTCCGGTCGGACGTGCTCTATGTCGACGGCGGCCAGGTGCTGACCTCAGCCGGGAAAACCGCGGCGCTCGACCTCTGCCTCCATCTCGTCCACCGCGACCACGGCGCCTCCGCCGCTAACGGACTAGCCAAGCGCCTCGTGGTGGCCGCGCACCGGGCGGGCGGACAGGCCCAGTTCATCACGCCACCGCCCGACCCGCGGGTGACCGGCCAGCTTGGGCCGACCCTGGACTGGGCTCGAGCCCACCTGGACGAACCCCTCACCGTGCCGGTTCTGGCGCAGCGGTCCGGACTCAGCGCCCGGCAACTGACCCGCCGGATGCGCGCCGAGACCGGGCTCACCCCGCTCGGGTGGCTGCACCGGCAGCGCATCACCCACGCCCAGGACCTGCTCGAGCGCACCGAGGCCTCCGTCGAGCAGATCGCCGGGCGGTGCGGCATGGGTACGGCCACCACGCTGCGCCGCCACTTCCAGCGAACCGTCGGCGTCAGCCCGACCGCCTACAGAACCGGCTTCCGCAAGTGAAGCCCGGCACCAATATTCCGTCGGCGACTGGGTATTCGGTCTGCACGGAAGTGAACGATCGGAGACGCGACGATGGGTTCGGATCAGGTCAGGCTGGTTACGGTGTCGGCCACCTACGGGGCCGGCGGCAGTACAGTCGCCCCGGCGCTGGCGAAGCGCCTCGGCGTCCCCTTCCTTAACCGGGCGACTACCAGCACCGGGGGCAGCAGCGGCCCCGAGCCGTGCTTCGAGCGGCTGGAACCGGAGGAAGCAGCGCTGACCCCGGCGCACCGGCTGCTCGCCGCGCTCGGCGGGACCATGCCCATCGGCGCCACCCAGTCACCCCTGCCGACCCACCACCAGGACCGGAGCCTGCGCCAGCAGTGCGAGGCCGGCATCCGCCGCCTGGCCGGTGACGGGGCGGGCGTCATCCTGGGCCGCGGCGCCGCGGTGGTGCTCGGCCGCAACCAGGGCTTTCACGTGCGACTGGACGGGCCGCCGGACCTGCGGGCCGTCCAGGGCGCCGCGATCGAGGGCGTCGAGCCGGACGAGGCCCGCCGCCGGCTGACGGTGGCCGACCGGTCCCGCGACGCCTACGTCCGCCGCCTGTACCGCGCCAACCCGGCCGACACCCGGTACTACCACCTGGTTATCGACTCCACCGCGATGCCGCTGGACGCCGTCACCGAGCTGATCGTGCGGGCACTGGCATCGGTCTCCGCTGCCGTCCCGGCGCCGCGGGAGGCGGCTCGCTAACCAGCCGGCGCGCCGCAGCGTGGTGGTCGCGTCGTAGTCCTTGCCCGGTCCCCGCACCCGCCACAGTTCGCGTAGCTCGTCGGGGGACCGTACGACGGTCTTCACCTCGTAGAGATCGGCGGCGCACTGGTGCTCGGCCCGCCAGGCGCCCGACCGAAGGTCCAGGCCGGTGTACGGGCGGCCGTCGGCGAAGTACAGCATCACCGCACCCTCGAGCCGAACGTAGCCGAGCCTCCGCCGGGCCGGCCCCGTGTGAGCTCCGAAACGGAGTTCACCGGTCTCCTGGAAGGACGCCCGGGCCGCGGTTCCCGCCGCCGCGTCCGCCGGGATGACGGCCAGCACGGCCGTGCCCTGGAAGTACCCGGAGACCCCGGTCCGGTGGTCTTCGATGGACCGCTCGACCGTCCAGGTGCCGACGAGGAAGTCCAGGGTGTCGGTGACGGCCATACTGACCATTATCCGATGAGTTCCGCGGCGTCCGGCGGTCGTAGCAGCGAACCCGGTACCGAGGAGAACTAGTGACGCGCAGGGTGACCTATTCGATGGGCGTCTCGCTAGACGGCTACGTCGTCGGGCCGGACGGCGGCTTCGGCTGGACGGCGCCGGACGAGGAGGTCTTCCGCTTCGTCACCGACGAGATACGGCAGGTCGGCGTCCACCTGCTGGGGCGAAGACTGTACGAGACGATGCTCTACTGGGAGACCGCCGACCAGGACCCGTCGCTCGACGACTCGATGCGCGTGTGGGCCGCGCTCTGGAAGCGGCTTCCGAAGGTGGTGTTCTCGACCACGCTGACGGCGGTCCAGGGCAATGCCAGCCTGGTCTCCGGCGGCCTGGCGGAGGAGATCGAGCGGCTGCGAGCCGAGTCGTCCGAGGGCGACATCGCGATCGGCGGCGCGGCTCTCGCCGCCGAGGCGGCCGCGCTGGGCCTGATCGACGAGTACCGGGCCCGGGTCTACCCCGTGCTGGTGGGCGGCGGCATCCCGTTCTTTGCCCAGCGCGAGCGCCGGGTGGATCTCGAACTCGTCGAGACGCGTACCTTCAGCTCGGGAGTCGTCTACCTCCGCTACCGCGTCGCGCGCTAGCCGTTCCTTCTGACCGCAGGCAAACGCGCGGGCTACGGCGCTAGCGGATTTCGCCGGTTCCGTCCAGCCGGGCCCGAGGTGCCGGCCTAGTCACGCGTCGGTGAACTGCTGGCCGCCGTCCACGTTCCGCTCACCAGCTCACGGTTGCCGGCCCGCCGCTTGCGCGGCCACCGGCCGGATGGGTGGCGGCCTGTCCTGGATCCGCATGCGCAGCTCCGTCAGGGCCCCGTCGTAGATCCCCGAGAAACTCGGGAAGGGCTGGATGGTGTCCCTGAGCAGGGTCAGGAACCCGGTGGACTGCGCGTAATCGTGGGTGTAGGTGGCGGTCTTGGGCACCTCCGACAGTACCGTGGTGCCGCTGTAGGGCGCCTCGGTCGCGCCTACCGCGCCGGCCTGCGGGCTGGTGTAGGTGACCCGCGGCACGGCCTCGTAGTTGGCCGGGCGGGCCTCGCCGGCGATGTTCGCCGGCGTGCTGGCCGAGCACCAGCTCGATCCCGTCCCGGCGCAGGGCCTCCCCGAGGCCCTCGCCGAGCGGCGCGGCCTCGCGGGGCAGCAGGTGGCCGGCGCCCTCGACTAGCACCACCTCGCCGCCGAAGCTCCGGACGAACTGCGCGAGCTCGGTGCCCGCCGCCCCGCCGCCGAGCACGATCACGTCGTAGTCACTCACGTCGGCAGCTCCGTCCCGGCCCGCACCGCGACCATGTACGCGGCGTACCAGTCCGGCCAGTTCGCGTCCGCCTGCCCGGTGCGCTTCTCGTGCTCGCCGTGCGCGGCCGCTGCCTGCCGCAGCGCGGCCGCCAGGTCCGCCGCCGACGAGCAGGCCGTCGCGGCGGGGTCGACCCGCCCGGGCAGCCGGGTCGTGACCTCTTGCAGCAGCCAGGAGTTACCGTCCGGGTCACTGAACGTGGCGAACGAGCTGAATTGCTGGTCGATGCCGGCCAGCCGCCTCTAGCGGCAGGCGTGCGGCAGATGATGACGACGACGGCCAGGTGACGCGGCGGGCGGGGCGACGGCCAGCGGCCGGACCGCCTAGGCACCCGCGTGGCGGAACGTCAGGGTGACGGAAGCGCCGCCGTGATGCTGGTGCCGCCCGCGGTACCGCCGCCGCACAGCAGCCGGTAGGCGGCCTTGTTGGAGGTGCGCCGGACGGGGCTGAGCACCTTGAGCTCGGCCCAGCCGCCGCCTGCCTTCCGGGCCGCGACGGTCCGGCCGGCCACTACCCGGTGCCCGGCCCGGGCGAAGCGGACGGTCTGCACCGGGACCGGCTGGCCGGCGGAGTAGATCCACCGGTAGGTGACCACTGCCGGGAGGACGGCGGAGAGCGTGCCGCTGTAACTAAAGACAGTCGGCCGCGCGCAGCTGCCCGCCGCCGCCCGCGGCATCACGTTAGCCTCCGCGGTTACCACAGGCCCGACTCCCGGCGGAGACAGGGAGCGGCTGAGGCTGGCCAGGCCGCCGCCGCTGTGGAACCGCGTCACCGCTACCGTGGCGGTCGCCACCCCGGCCACCAAGACCGCGGCCGCGACGGCCGTGACGGCAACCACCAGCCGGCGCCGCCCTCCCCGGAGAGCCCGCGCGGCCGGCCGGGACGACGGGGCCGTACCGCCGACGGCACCAGGCCGGGTTTCCCGCCGCCCGTCAAGGCCGGAAGCCGCCCGTCTTCCGACGTCGCTGCGTTCGTCCCACGGGTCCACGGCAAGCTCCTCAACCAGGCCAACCAAAGGCTGGCCGCGCTCGCCAGCCGGCTCAGCGTAGCGACGGCCGAAGACCGGCAAATAGTTCTTTACCAGTTACTCGGAACACAGATTTTCCCAGGTAAAAGGCGCGCCTTTCCGTGCCGGATCCCGGGGACCGGGCTGGGATCGGTGAGGGCGTTCTCGGGGATGCCATCCAGCGCTGGGCCGATGCCCAGCGTGAGCGCATGGGTGGCGGCCTTCCCGACCGGGACGTCGGGGTCTTGTACGATCAGCAGG
>DASWUW010000503.1:0-7574 GCA_036406335.1 Trebonia sp. | reverse complement strand
CGCTGCTCGGTGTCGGTCATTTCCGGTGAGGCGCTGCGCAGGTTCTCGATTAGCGACCGCCCGGTATCGAGCGTCTCGTGTTCCTGCGCGTAATAGCCCAGCCGAAGCCCGTGACCTGGGTGAACCGCTCCGGTATCCGGCTTTTCCACTCCGGCCAGCAGCCGCAGCAGGGTGGTCTTGCCCGCGCCGTTGAGGCCGAGGATGACGACCCGGCTGCCCCGGTCGATGGCCAGGTCCACGTCGGTGAACACCTCGAGCGAGCCGTAGGACTTCGACAGGCCGGAGGCGGTCAGCGGCGTCTTCCCGCACGGGGCGGGCTCGGGGAAGCGCAGCTTCGCCACCCGGTCGGCCTGGCGCTCGCCTTCCAGGCCCTCCAGCAGCCGGTCGGCGCGGCGCTGCATGTTCTGCGCCGCCTTGGCCTTGGTGGCCTTGGCGCCCAGGCGGGCCGCCTGCAGCTGCAAGGTGGAGGCCTGCCGTTCGGCATTGGACCGCTCCCGCTTGCGGCGCCGCTCGTCGGCTTCGCGCTGAGCCAGGTAGGCCTTCCAGCCGACGTTGTAGATGTCCAGCACGGAGCGGTTGGCGTCCAGGTAGAAGACCTTGTTCACCACCTGCTCGACCAGGTCGACATCGTGGCTGATGACCAGCAGTCCGCCGCGGTAAGTCTTCAGGTGGTCGCGCAGCCAGGTGACGGAGTCCGCGTCCAGGTGGTTGGTCGGCTCGTCCAGCAGCAGGGTCTGCGCGTCGGAGAACAGGATCCGGGTCAGCTCCACCCGGCGCCGCTGCCCGCCGGACAGCGTGTGCAGCGGCTGGCGCAGTACCCGGTCGGGCAGTCCCAGGGACGCGGCCATGGAGGCCGCCTCGGACTCGGCCGCATAGCCGCCGAGGACCGCGAGCCGGTCGCTGAGCGACCCGTAACGGCGGATCGCCTTGTCTGCCTTCGCCGGGTCCGGGTCCGACATCATCGCCTCGGCGTTGCGCATCCCGCGCAGCACCTCGTCCAGGCCGCGGGCGGCCAGGATGCGGTCGAGGGCGAGGATCTCCAGGTCCCCGGTCCGCGGGTCCTGCGGGAGGTAGCCGACACTGCCGGACAGCCGGACGGTTCCGGCCGCGGGCTGCGCGGTACCGGACAGTACTTTGGCGAGGGTGGTCTTGCCGGCTCCGTTACGGCCGACGAGGCCGATCCGGTCCCCCTCCGCGACCTGGAAGGACGTGTCTGCCAGCAGTAGCCGGGCCCCAGCACGCAGCTCTATGCCACTGGCGACGATCATGATTGCTAAGTTTACCGGATCAGCCTCGGGGCTCTGTCAGCTTTATCCGGACCGCCAGGTAGAGCCGGGGGGCGCCGTCGAGCACGGACCGCTTCGGGTCGGGGACGGTGATGAACCGCTCCGTGGCCAGCGCGAGGTACGGGGCGAGCCGGGGTTCGTCGCGCAGCTCCGCGACCGCCCGCTTGTCCCCGCCCAGCACGACCGCGTCGAGCCTGGGCCCGCGCCCGAACACCGCGGCGGCCGCGGCCGCCGCCGCGTTCATCGCCTCGCTGGCCTGCTTCTCCCGCCGCCGGGCGAACCGGTGCTGCGACCAGCCGCCCGCCGCGCTGCGCCCGTGCACCAGGCGTGACCCCACCTTGGACTCGGCCAGCGCCGGCGGGTAGCCGGAGAAGACCCCGGCCGCGTACCCGCCCAGCCGGGCCAGCAGCACCCCCACGGTCCGCGGCACCTGGGCGTGCGCCGCGCAGACCGCGGCGAGCTCTCCCGGACCGTCCGCGCCGCCGGGCCAGCGCAGCGACTCGGGGAACGGCGGATGGCACTCCGCCACCGCCCCGTCCGGCCCGGTGAAGGTCACCGTGTGCGGACCCCGTTCCGTAGCGAGCGCCGCCGCCGGCTCTCCCGCAGCGCCGGCGGCGTGCCGGACGGCGAACGACGCGACCCACCCGGGAAACCGCTCCCCCGGGACGTCCACCCACCGGGCCTCTTTGCTCGCGGCCTTGGTCATTCCCGCACTTCGCACTCCAGGTCGGGCTCCCCGTTCCGGGCGGGGCTCAGTTCCAGGCCAGGCCTACGGGTGCGCCTGGACGGCTGCGGCCCGGTCTCGCGGACGGACCGGCTAGATGTTGAAACCGAGCGCGCGCAGCTGCTCGCGGCCGTCGTCGGAGATGCTCTCCGGGCCCCACGGCGGCATCCAGACCCAGTTGATGGTGAAGTCCTCGACCGTGTCCTTGAGCGCCTCGGCCGCCTGCTCCTCGATCACGTCCGTGAGCGGGCAGGCGGCGCTGGTCAGGGTCATGTCCAGGGTGGCGCGGTTCGGGCCGTCGAGCAGCACCCCGTAGATCAGGCCGAGGTCGACGACGTTGATGCCGAGTTCGGGGTCGACGACGTCTCGCAGCGCCTCGAGGATGTCCTCGGTCTTCTGCTGGACCTGCTCGTCGGTCAGCGCGGGAACCGCCGCGTTCTCGGTCTCGGTCATGCCTGCTCCTCGAGAGTCTGCGGGCCGCTCGCGCGCCCGCCATCGTCGGGCGTGCTCGTCGGGCGCGCCTCGGGGGGTGCGGGGGGTTGCTCCCCGGGCGCTGACAGCGCCTGGGCGGTAGCGTCCTTCCAGGCCATCCAGCCGAGCAGCGCGCACTTGATCCGCGCCGGGTACTTGGACACGCCGGCGAACGCGACGGCGTCCTCGAGCACGTCCTCGTCCGGCTCGAGCTGGCCCTTGGACTGCATCAGCCGGAGGAAGGCGTCGCCTATCTTCATCGCCTCGCCGACCGGCTTGCCGATTACCAGGTCGGTCATGACCGACGCGCTGGCCTGGCTGATCGAGCAGCCGAGGGAATCGAAGGAGACGTCCTCGACGACCGGCTCGCCGTCGCCCGTGCTGCCCGGGGAGGCGGGCCGCTTGAGGGCGACGCGCAGGGTCACCTCGTCCCCGCAGGTCGGGTTGACGTGGTACACCTGCACGTCGAACGGATCCCGCAGTCCCTTGTGGTGCGGGTTCCGGTAATGGTCCAGGATGATCTCCTGGTACATGTCCTGGAGCTGCATAGTGCCTTCTGTAACGTGGTCTGGCAGCGCGATGTTCCGGCGTCAGGCCTGGAAGAACTTCTGGGCGTAACGGATCCCGTCGGCCAGGGCGTCGACCTCGGCCTCCGTGTTGTACACGTAGAAGCTGGCCCGGTTGGAGGCCTGGCAGCCGAGGGTGCGGTGCAGCGGCCAGGCGCAGTGGTGCCCGGTCCTGATCGCGATCCCGAGCTCGTCCAGGACCTGGCCCACGTCGTGCGCGTGCACGCCCTCGACCTCGAACGCGACCGTGCCGCCGCGGTTCTCGGTGGTCAGCGGGCCGAGGATACGCACCCCGGCGATCGCGCCGAGGGCCTCCAGCGCGCGGGAGGTCAGTGCCTGCTCGTGCGCGGCGACGTTGTCCATGCCCAGGTGGGCCAGGTAGTCGAGCGCCGCGCCGAGCCCGGCGGCCAGCGAGACCGGCGGGACGCCCGGCTCGAACTTGGCCGGCGGCGGGAGGAAGGTGGTCTCCTCCATCCGGACGACCTCGATCATCGACCCGCCGGTGAGGAACGGCGGCAGCGCGTCGAGGGCGGCGTACTTGCCGTAGAGCACGCCGAGTCCCAGGGGGCCGAGCATCTTGTGGCCGGAGAAGGCGAGGAAGTCCACGTCCAGCTCGGCCACGTTCACCGGGTGGTGCGGCACCAGCTGGGCCCCGTCGACCAGGAACAGCGCGCCGACGGAGTGGGCCAGCGCGCCGATCTCGCGCAGCGGCGGCATGACGCCGGTGACGTTCGACTGGCCGGTCACCGCGACGATCTTGGTCCGCTCGGTGACCAGTGACGGGTCTACGTCCAGGCGGCCGTCGGGCAGCTGCCGGAACCACTTGAGCGTCGCCCCGGTACGCAGCGCAAGCTGCTGCCACGGCACCAGGTTGGCGTGGTGCTCGATCTCGGAGACGAGGATCTCGTCCCCCGGCTTGAGTCGACCTGAGCCGGGGGCGGAACTGAGCCCGAACGCGACCAGGTTAATTCCCTCGGTCGCGGACTTGGTGAACACGATTTCATCCGGGGTGGCCGCGCCGATGAAGGACGCGACCTTGGCCCGGGTCTCCTCGTAGATCTCGGTGGCTTCCTCGCCGAGCAGGTGCGTGCCGCGGTGGGCGGCGGCGTTGTGCTGCTCGTAGTAGTCGCGCTCGGCGTCGAGCACGACGGTCGGGTGCTGAGAGGTCGCCCCCGAGTCCAGGTAAACCAGCGGCTTGCCGTTGCGCACGGTCCGGGACAGGATCGGGAAATCCTTCCGGATCGCCTCGACGTCGTAGGGCACGTCGCTCATGAGGCGGCCGCCGTTCCGGTAAAGCGCTCGTAGCCCTCGTTCTCCAGCACTTCGGCCAGCTCGGGGCCGCCCTCTTCCACGATCCGCCCGGCCACGAACACGTGCACGAAGTCGGGCCGCACGTAACGCAGGATGCGGGTGTAGTGGGTGATCAGCAGGACCCCGTGACCCGGCTTGCCCCGGAACCGGTTGATGCCCTCGGACACGACCTTGAGCGCGTCCACGTCCAGGCCCGAGTCGGTCTCGTCCAGCACCGCGATCTTCGGGTTGAGCAGTTCGAGCTGCAGGATCTCGTGGCGCTTCTTCTCGCCGCCGGAGAAGCCCTCGTTGAGGGAGCGCTCGGCGAACTTCGGGTCGATGGCCAGGTCCTTCATCGCGCCGTTTATTTCCTTGACGAAGGTGCGCAGCTTCGGCGCCTCGCCGCGGGCGGCGGTCACCGCGGTGCGCAGGAAGTTGGACACCGACACCCCGGGCACCTCGACCGGGTACTGCATGGCGAGGAACAGCCCGGCCCGGGCGCGCGCGTCCACCGACATGGCGAGCACGTCCTCGCCGTCCAGCGTCACCGAGCCGGACGTCACCGTGTACTTGGGGTGGCCGGCCAGGGCATAGGCGAGGGTGGACTTGCCCGAGCCGTTCGGTCCCATGATCGCGTGCGTCTCACCGTCACCCACGGTCAGGTCGACGCCGCGCAGGATCTCCCGCAGGCTGCCGCCGGCTTCGGTGATGGAAGCGTGCAGGTCGCGGATCTCAAGGGTGGACAACTGACTAACTCCTATATCGAAACGAGGACGTCGTCGCCCTCGACCTTCACTGGGTAAACGGGCACCGGAACGGTGGCGGGCATCGAGGTCGGCCGGCCGGTCCGCAGGTCGAAGCACGACCCGTGCAGCCAGCACTCGATGGTGGTGCCGACGACCTCGCCCTCGGACAGCGGGACGGCGGCGTGCGAGCACCAGTCGCGGATCGCGAAGATCTCGTCCCCGGTCTTGACGATGGCGATCTCGTCCCCGCCGAGCTCCACGCTGACCGCGCCGCCGTCCTTGAGATCGGAAACGGCGCACGCCCGAACGAAGGGGGCTGACTCCGGCTGGCTCACGGCTGAGCCTCCCGGTCACCGGTCCCGGCGGCGGCGAGCTCGGACTCGATCTCCGCGGCGATCCGCTCTTCGAGCCCGGGGACGCCGATCCGGGCGATCAGCTCGCCGAAGAAGCCGCGGATCACCAGGCGGCGGGCCTCCTCAAACGGGATGCCCCGGGCCTGCAGGTAGAACAGGTGCTCGTCGTCGAGGCGGCCGCTGGTAGAGGCGTGCCCGGCGCCGACGACCTCGCCGGTCAGGATCTCCAGGTTGGGCACCGAGTCGGCGTGCGCCCCGTCGGTGAGTACCAGGTTCCGGTTGTACTCGTAGGTGTCGGTGCCGGTGGCCTGCGGCCGGATCAGCACGTCGCCGATCCACACGGTGCGCGCGCCGTCGCCGGACAGCGCGCCCTTGTAGCCGACCCGGCTGCGGCAGTTCGGGGTGTCGTGGTCCACGAACAGCCGGGCCTCCAGGTGCTGCCCGGCGTCAGCGAACGTGATCCCGTACAGTTCGGCGCTGCCGCCGGGGGCCGCGTAGCGGACGGTCGGCGAGAGCCGGACCAGGCTGCCGCCCAGGGTCACCGCGAAGTGGGTGAAGTGCGCGTCCTGGCCCAGGGTGGCGACGTGGTGCGCGACCTGGACGGTGTCGGCGGCCCAGTCGGCCAGGACCACGACGGTGAGGTCGCCGCCGTCGGCGACGTGGATCTCCACGTTGTCGGCATAGGTGGCCGAGCCGGTCTGGTCGATGACCACCGTCGCCCGGCCGTACGGCTGCACGTCGATGACCAGGTGCCCGGCGGCCGCGGCAGCCGTCCCGTTTCCGGCGACCCGGACGTAGGTCGGCACGGAGGCGACCGCTTCCGCCGGCACCGAGATGACGGTGGCACTGCCCGCGGCGGCGAACGCCCGGGAGCTGACCCGGTCCATCGGCAGGAACGGGACGACCGAAGGAGCCAGCCGCGCCCGCTGCGACAGCTCGATCTTGTCGACCGTGACTTCCGGGGCGGCCTCCACCGCGACGGTGACGGCGCCGCTGAAGGCCGCGTCCTTGTGCAGGGCGCGCAGCCGGTTCAGCGGGGTGAACCGCCACTCCTCCTCGCGGCCGGCGGGAACGGCGAAGTCGTCGGGGCGGACCGACCCGGCTGCGTGCAGGCCGGAGACAGGCGCGGTCTCCACCGCGCTGGAAAGAACGGACACGGCTAGCCGACCGCCCCTTCCATCTGAAGCTCGATCAGCCGGTTGAGCTCGAGCGCGTACTCCATCGGGAGTTCGCGGGCGATTGGCTCGACGAAGCCGCGGACGATCATCGCCATCGCCTCGTCCTCGGTCATGCCGCGGGACATCAGGTAGAACAGCTGGTCGGCGGAGATCTTGGAGACGGTCGCCTCGTGGCCCATCTCGACGTCGTCCTCGCGGACGTCGTTGTACGGGTAGGTGTCGGAGCGGCTGATCGAGTCGATCAGCAGCGCGTCGCACTTGACCGTGGACTTGGAGTGCGTGGCGCCTTCCTGCACGTTGATCAGGCCGCGGTAGCTGGTGCGGCCGCCGCCCCGGGCGACCGACTTGGAGACGATCGTGGAGCTGGTGTTGGGTGCGCAGTGCACCATCTTGGCGCCCGCGTCCTGGTGCTGGCCCGCGCCCGCGAACGCGATGCTGAGCGTCTCGCCCTTGGCGTGCTCGCCCATCAGGTAGATCGCCGGGTACTTCATCGTCACCTTGGAGCCGATGTTGCCGTCGACCCACTCCATCGTCGCGCCCTGGTAGGCCACCGCGCGCTTGGTGACCAGGTTGTAGACGTTGTTCGACCAGTTCTGGATGGTCGTGTAACGGCAGCGGGCGTCCTTCTTGACGATGATCTCGACCACCGCGGAGTGCAGCGAGTCGGACTTGTAGATCGGCGCGGTGCAGCCTTCGACGTAGTGCACGTAGGCACCCTCGTCGACGATGATCAGGGTCCGCTCGAACTGGCCCATGTTCTCGGTGTTGATCCGGAAGTAGGCCTGCAGCGGGATCTCGACCTTGACGTTCTTCGGCACGTAGATGAACGAGCCGCCGGACCACACCGCGGAGTTCAGCGAGGCGAACTTGTTGTCGCCGACCGGGATCACCGTGCCGAAGTACTCGCGGAACAGGTCCGGGTGCTCCTTCATCGCGGTGTCGGTGTCGAGGAAGATGACG
>DASWUW010000502.1:0-3960 GCA_036406335.1 Trebonia sp. | reverse complement strand
GACCTCGACCCAGCTCGAGCTGCTGCTCGGGCGCGACCTGCAGGTCATCCGGATCAACGGAACGGTCGTGGGGGCGGGGGTCGGCCTGGCCCTGCATGCCATCGCGCTGGCGCTGGCGTAGCCGGCTTAAAACGCGCGGGCCCGGGGCGGCTCGCCGGCGATCAGCGCCCGGATGGCCTCCAGGGTTACCTGCGCCTCACGGCGCAGCCGGACGGTGTCCAGCCCCTCGTCCCCGATGAGAACCAGGACGGCCTGGGTGCCGATCGCGTAGATGGTGACGTACCCTCCGCTGCTCCTGGTCATCGCCTCGCGCAGCGTACCCTGGCCGACCTCGGTTGACATGCGCTGCGCGAGGGCCAGCCAGGCAGCGGCCAGCGCGGCGAGGTTGTCCGGGTTGGCCCCCCGGTATCTTCCCGCACGATCAGTCCGTCCCGGCTGGCCACGGCCGTGCCAGTTATCCCCGACACCCTTTCCTGAAGCGCGCGCATTTCTGCTAGCAGGGCATCATCCACCACTTGCGTCTTTCCCCCTTGCCCATCAATCGCTACCTTCCAAGTGCGTCCTAGGCGCCCCGCCCCCCGCACTCTTCTGGGTATCTGTCCCAGTATCCCGGTCGTCGGTGTCCGGGTCCTTAGCGGCTGCCGCGGATCAGCGGGCTCCGCCGGGCGTGGTGCTTCCTTCCGCCCGGGGCCGTAGCAGGCCGATGTTGGCGGCGATGTTCCGCAGGCTCGTCTCGCCCAGGCGCGGAGCGCCCGGGCGGTCCCGGCGGCGGCGCGGCAGGCCGCCGGCCGGCTCGGCTTCCTTCTCGGCGGGCGTGACGGCGGTCACGGGAGCGGACGCCGCGGTCCGGCTGGAAGGACTGACCTCCACCAGGTTCGCCGCCCGCATCCGGGCCAGGTGCAGCATGGTTTCGTAAAGTCCCCGGCCGAGCCCGAAAGCCAGGTCCCGGGGCGTGCGCCGCCCGTCGGCCAGCACCAGGATCTCGTCCTGGCCGGGGGCGGGAACGCGGTCCGGCGGCGTCGGCGCCGCCGCGATACGGTCCCGGGCGGTAAGCGCGGGCTGGGGAAACGAGGCCAGCACCTGCGCCCGCCGCGCCGCCTCGCCGAGCAGCCAGCCGCACCGGGCCGGCGGTACGAGCGGAAGCAGGCAGTCCTCGGCTGGTGCCTCCGTCCAGTCGTCAACGGGCCCGCTGAGGATCGCGAAGACGGCGTCGGCGAGAGCGGTGCGCAGCAGCGCCTCGGCCTCGCCTGCGCCCAGCAAGCCGGATTCGACCAGGTCAGCCGTCATCGGGCGGCCGCCCACGGCCGCCGCCAGGAACGCGGCGTTCCAGTCCGACTCCGAGATCCGGCCCGAGCGCAGCAGGATCACCTCGAGCCCGGGGGCACCCGGGGTAGCGCAGGCGGAGATCTGGCCGTCGGCGAAGTAGACCGTCCCGCCCGGCCGCCCGTCCGCCCGTAGCACGCCGGAGAACCCGGCGGCGGCGTACTCGCGCAGCGCGTGACCGAAATGGCTGTCCGCGGGTCCCGGGGTATCCACCGCTACGCCAGCACGGCCGGGGCCAGCTGGCTGACCCGCAGCGAGGCCAGGCCGAGATTGGATTTGCCGCGTTCCAGGTCGACGAACAGCAGCAGCCCTTCGCCGGGCCGGCTCTGCAGGATCCGGGACAGGTGCAGCCTGGTCGCGGTGATCGTGGCGATCTCCACCAGGTCGTCGGTTATGCCGTCGGCCCCCGCCGCGTTCCGCACTGCCCGCGCTTCGTCGGCCACGCACGCGGCGGCGACGGAAAGCTCCGGGTCCGGCTTGCCTACCGACCGCACGATCATGCCGGTCGCGATGTCGACGAGGGCCGCCGTCCGGACGCCCTCAACCGCCAGAAGGCTGCGGAGCGACTCCTGCAGTCTGGACATAACTCTCTTTCGGTCCGAAAGGCCGCAAAAGCCGAAGCGGGAAGCGGGTTCCGGGCTTCGCGACCGCGGTCATCCGCTTTTCGCCGTCCGGGCAGGCCGGGGGGACCCTGCGTAGCCGTATCAGCACGAAAAGCGCATTAACGTATCTATTGCTAACGTAACGGTTTTCCCGCGGATATCGGGCAGGGATAGCTACTCTCGGGTCAGGGTTCTGGCGCGGCCGCCGTACCCGCACACCAGAGAGGAAATTTATGAACATTGAAACAGCGCTCAAAGAGGCGATGTCGATCGAGGGCGCGACCGGGACCGCCCTCGTCGACTGGGACAGCGGCATGGCCCTCGGTACCCTGGGGGGCGGCAAGTACCTCGACCTCGACCTCGCCGCCGCGGGTAACACCGAGGTAGTCCGGGCCAAGTTCCGCACGCTGGAGTCGCTGCGTCTGAACGACGAGGTTGAGGACATCCTGATCACCCTCACCAGCCAGTACCACCTGATCCGGCTGCTCAGGAACGCGGACGGTGCGCACAACCTGTTCCTGTACCTGGTGCTCGACCGGAGCAAGGCCAACCTGGCCCTCGCCCGTCATCACCTGCGCCGGATCGAAGCCGACCTGTCCGTCTAACCAGTCCGGAAGCCTGAGTGCGCAGCGGCTGCGCTGCGTGTTCTTCCCTGTACCCTGCGAATTCGCCAGTCCGCTTCGTCTAGATAATCGGTACCTAAATACTGATTTCAGCGGACATACCCCCACTCATATGTTTTGCTGTCCTCCGGAGCTGTGTTTTGCCTGATGACAGACCGTCTGAGGCAGGTGGGGGGCACATGGAGTACCACGGCACCCGGCTATCGGCACGTACCTGGCGCCCTCAGCCGGCGCGTAAGCGGCAGGCCGAGCCGGACGGTGCCCCGCGCACCGAGCCGTCTTGGCCGACGGTTATCGCGACCACGCTGCAGCTGTGGTTCGAGCGTCACCCCCTCATGGGCCGGCGGGCGTCTCGCCGGCGGCGGGCCGGGGTGGTGCTCGCGGCGCTGGTGATCATCGCGCTTGGCACCGGGACCGGGCTGGCCATGGCCGGCATCGGAAGCGCCGCGCCCGCGGCCGCCGACGCCCCCCGGCTCGCGCCGGCGGCTACGCCGGATGTGCTCGCCTCCTCCGCGGCCGTGCGAACAGCGGCCGCGACCTGGATCGCCGGGCAGGTCGTGTCGAGTGCGGTTGTCGCCTGCGATCCCGCCATGTGCGCCGCTCTGCAGACAGACGGTGTCCCCGCGGGCAGACTGCTGGCCCTCGGGACCACCGCGGCCGACCCGCTCGGATCGGACCTGGTCGTGGCGACCGCGGCCGTGCGGAACCAATTCGGAGCCCGGCTGGCCGGCGTCTACGCTCCTTTGGTGATCGCGAGTTTCGGCTCCGGAACGGGACGGATCGAGGTCCGCGCGGTCGCGCCGGACGGGGCGGCGGCCTACAGGTCGGCCCTCGCCGCCGATCTCCGGAGCCGGATCTCGGCGGGCGTCCAGTTGCTGCGCAACCCGCGCATCACCGTCAGCCCGACCGCCCGGGAAGCGCTGAGCGCGGGCGACGTCGATCCCCGGCTGCTCCTGCTGCTGGCCGCGATCACCCAGCAGCAGCCGGTGCGGATCGGCGCGTTCGGCGACGCGTCACCGGGAGCGGGCCCGGCGGTCCCGCTGCGCAGCGTGCAGCTCGCCCCCTGGGGTTCCGGGGCCAAGGGGACCAGCGGCCAAGCCAAGTCGCAGCTGCGCCCGATGCTGTCGTTCATCGACGCCCAGCGGCAGCCGTACCTGCCGCTGCGAACAAGCCTTTCCGGTACGTCCACACTCGCGGTCGAGTACGCCGCGCCCAGTCCGCTCGGGCTTCTCAGCGGACCCTAGCTGTCCCCATGTGATCTACCTGATCTGGTTAAAGGCAGGAACCCGTGAAAATAAGGCGATTCATCCGGTGGGCGGCCTTGCTGACGGCCGTCCCGGCGCTGCTGCTGGTTGTCCCCCGGGCCGCGTCGGCGGCCACCACTTCTTCCGCCAGCAGGGGATGGGTGCGGC
>DASWUW010000501.1:0-3488 GCA_036406335.1 Trebonia sp. | reverse complement strand
GGCCGGCACGCCCGGGAACGGCGGCAGCAGCTGGACAATGCCCAGCCCGGCCACCACCAAGGCAAGCGCCGTCCGGCTCCAGGCGAGGAAGGTCCGCTCGTTGGCGAAGGTGAACCTGGGGTCGGGCTCGGTGCCGCCGGTGTCCTGGGCGACCATCCAAGGCAGCAAAGCGACCAGGCGCATGATCCGCACCTGCCCATTGTGCCCGTTACATGAGTAACGGCGCGTCCGGGGGTCAGCTATTCTCCCGTTCGGGCGAAGCGGGCGCCGGGCCGCCCCGGCAGCGCTCGTCACGCTGCGGACAGGACCGGCGCCGCGCCTCATTACCGGGCGTCAGCGGACGAAATCGCTTAAGCGGCGCACAACGGGCCGGGCGAATCTACGCTGCTGTCATGGAAGCACGCAGCGGCAGCGAGCTTGTCCGGAGTGAGATCGAGGTCGCGGGGGTGCGGCGGTCATTCTGGCTGGCGCGAGCGCCCCGCCAGGGCGGTCGGGCGGCACCGCCGCTACTGGTCGCACTGCACGGGCCGGGGCTGGACGGGCAGGCCATGGCGTTCCTGACCGGGCTGGCCGGGCGCGGCCCGGCGGCCGGGATCACCGTCGTGTTCCCGGACAGCTGGAAGGGCGGCTGGCAGCCAGCCCGGCCGCGGGCCAACCGGGTGGTCCCCGACGACGCCCGGTTTCTCACTGAGCTAGCCGTCCACCTGGAGGGGATCGGGGCGGCCCGGTCATGGCCGGTCTTCCTCACCGGGATCGGGCCCGGGGCCCGGTACGCGGACTACATCGCCCGGAACGGCCTGCTCCCGGTGGCCGGCCTGTTCCTAGTCGGGGGAACCGCCCTCGAATCGAGCCGCCACCAGGTCCCGGTCCCGCAGCTGCGCGCCAGCATGACCCTCGTCATCGGCACGGACGACAAGACCGCGCCTTATGAGGGCGGCCAGCTCGCCCGGACGGGTATTTCCCGGCTGACCCGGAGACCGCGTACGGAACGCCGCAGTGAGCGGCCGGGCGAGAACATCACCGCGGGCGCTGAGGCGGTCGTCGCGGACTGGGCCGCGGCCAACGGGATCATCGGCACCGGGATCAACAGCCGCCGGCTCGCAGGTAACCGGATCCCGGGCGGCGGGGTCGCGGGCGGCGGGATCCCGGACGGCGGGGTCGCGGGCGGCGGGATCCCGGTTAACCGGGTCGCGGGCACGGGGATCACGGCCGGCGGCAGCGGGCCGGTGGTCGACGAGCTGCCGGTCGCGCCCGGCAGCTTGCCGGTGACGAGGAAAACGTGGACGAGACCAGGGTGTCACCCGGCGACGCTGTACCGGATCAACGGCGGCGGGTACGGCTGGCCCGGCGTGCCCGGCGTGCCCGGCGGGCCGCAGTTGACGCGGGCCCGGGGCGCCGGCGCCGTTCCCCGGCAGCTGGACGCGACCGGACTGCTGCTCACCATGGCGGAGCGGGAGACCGCGATCGCCTCCGGTCATTACGCGCTGGATCAGAGCGAGATCGCCTGAAGCAAGGCCCCGGCGGCCGGAAATGTCACGCGTGGGCGGAGTGTCACGCGTGGGCGGAGTGTCACGCGTGGGCGGCGGCGGCCACCTGCTCCAGGGCGGCGGGCGAAACCCAGCCGTCATGCTGCCAGGTGATCTTGCCCGCGGCGTTGACCAGCACGAGCCAGGGCTGGTCCTGGACGCCGTAGCCGTCCGCCACCCGGCCCGTCTCGTCCAGGGCGACCGGGTAGGACAGCGGCCCGAGCGTGTGCAGGTACGCGGTCACTGCCGAGTCTGACGGCTCGGTCACGGTCTCGTCGACCGCGGTGAGGGCGGGCAGGTGCCTGGCCGCGGCCGTCTTGGCGTAGGTACTGAGGCCGGCCAGCTCCGATTTCAGGTCGGAGGTCTCGGTGAGCCAGGTTGCGAAGAAGACCACCAGCCGGGCTTTCCCTGGTCCCAGGGTTACGGTGCCGGCCGAGGCCGCTCCGCTGCCGCCCGCGGCCGGAGCGGCGACGGGCAGGGAGACCACAGCCGACGGTGTCTGCGCGGGAATGGCGCTCAGCGACCCGAGGCTCGCTACCTTCGGATGGCCGGGCAGCAGGCTGGCCACTTCAGCCGCCAGCACCTGCGCGGACTGGGTCACGCTGGAATAGGCCATCTGGGTCAGGTAGATCTTCTGCAGCTGGCCCTGCTGGTTGATGACGTAGAGCGCGGGGGTGTGGTCGATGTTCCCGGATTCGATCTGCACCGCGATGCCATAGGACTTCCAGACCGCCTTCAGCTGGGGGGCCGAGCCGGTCAGGAAGTCCCACTGGTTGATCATGGCGTGCACGCGGGAGTAATCCATCACGTCGGACACCTTGATCGCGTCCGGGTTGGCGTCCACGCCGAGCAGCTGTACCGACTCGCCCGCCGGGCCCAGCAGTTCCTTCGCCAGCACCATGGACTGCGTGGTCAGCGGGCAGACCGTGGTGCACTCGGAGTCCTCGAAGGACAGCATGACCACGCGGCCGCGGAACTGGCTGAGCGACATCGGCTGGCCGAACTGGTTGACCAGCTTGAAGTCCGGCGCCGTCTTGTTGCCGAGCGCCGTGCCCAGGTCGAGGTTGGGGTTCTCCTCCGCGGCAGCGCTGGCCGCGCTCGTCCCCGGCGAGCCCGCCCCCGACGAGGCAGGCGCCGGCAAGCTGGACGACGAGCATCCGGCTAGGGCCAGAGCGGCGGCCAGGGCCAGGCCGGCCAGCCACGTTACCGATCGCGTCATGATGTTCCCTCGCAGCGCACGTCGGCGGGCAGCACAGTTCCTAGCGGCACGGTCCGAGGCTACTACACGATTACTACGACAGGTAGTAGCTCGGGTTAACTGGCCGGGGCCGCCGCGGTATCGCCCGTTCGCGCGGCGGTATCGCCCGTTCGCGCCGCGGTATCGCCCGTTCGCGCGGTTCCCGGCCCGTCGCCGGGCAGCGGCTCGTTGGGCTCGTCGCCGACGATCACCCCGCCGCCGTGTCCCCAGGCGATATAGCGCCAGGACAGGTTGATCATGGTGGCGACCCGGTTCCGGCCGCCGAGCAGGTAGATCAGGTGCAGGCCGAGCCAGGCGAGCCAGGCCAGCGTCCCGGTGATGCGGATCCCGTGGGCCAGCTGGACCACCGCGGACCGGCGGCCGATCGTGGCCATCGTGCCCTTGTCGTGGTACTTGAACGGCTCGGTGTTCCCGCCGTGCAGCAGGCGGGCGATCTGCGCGGCGGCATGCTTGCCCTCCTGGATGGCGGGCTGGGCGAGCTGCGGCGAGGGCGTCTTCTGGTCGAGCGCCAGGTCGCCCACGACGAAGATCCGGTCACTGCCCGGCACCCGCAGGTCGGATTCGACCAGCAGCCGGCCGTTCTTGCCCTGGGGCAGGCCCCAGTCCGCGACCTCGCGGTGCGCGGCCACCCCCGCCGTCCACACGGTGAGGTCACTGTGCAGCGAAGTCCCGTCGGCCAGCAGCACGCTGTCCGGGGTCACCTC
>DASWUW010000500.1:0-5819 GCA_036406335.1 Trebonia sp. | reverse complement strand
GGCGGCCCGCGGGACCGGCCAGTACGTGCTGCTCGGGGCGGGTCTGGACACGTTCGCGCAGCGTCGGCCGGACCTGGCCGGGCGGCTGCGGGTGTTCGAGGTGGACCAGCCGGGCACGCAGGCCTGGAAACGGCGGCGGCTCACCGAGCTCGGTTACGGGGTCCCGGACTGGCTGCGGCTGGTCCCGGTGGACTTCGAGGCGGGCGCGTCCTGGCGGGACGAGGTCACGTCGGCCGGCTTCGACCCGGCCGCGCCCGCGGTGGTGACCTCCACCGGCGTTAGCATGTACCTGACCCGGGAGGCAAACGCCGCCGCCCTGCGCGGCCTGGCCTCACTCGCGCCCGGTTCCGCCGCCGCGGTGACGTTCACCCTCCCGCTGGAACTGATCGACGAGCAGGACCGGCCGGGCTGGATCTTCTCGGAGAACGCCGCCCGGTCCTCGGGGACGCCGTTCCTGAGCTTTTTCTCGCCGGCCGAGTTCCTCGGCCTGGCCCGCGCGGCCGGCTTCGCCGACGTCCGCCACGTGTCCGGGCGCGTCCTGAGCGAGCGCTACCTGGCCGGCCGGACGGACGGCCTGCGCGCGTCGACCGGGGAAGACTTCCTGATCGCGACCACGTGACCGCGGCCGTGCCCCCGGTGCGCCGGAGGCTAGCCTGACGCCATGACCGTCCCGTTCCCCGAACCGACCGCCCCGGCCGGATCGCGCGCCGAAGTACTCAGCCGCTATCTCGACTTCTTCCGCGACCGCGTCCGGGAAAAGCTGCGCGGCCTGCCCGCGGGCGAGCTGCGGACTAGCCGGCTCCCGTCCGGCTGGACACCGCTGGAGCTGGTCAAGCACCTGACCTACGTGGAGCTGCGCTGGCTGGAGTGGGGTTTCGAGGGCCGGCCGGTCACCGACCCGTGGGGCGACAGCCGGGACGGCCGCTGGTACGCCGCGCCGCGGGAGACGCTGGACGAACTGCTCGCCGCGCTGGAGGTCCAGGCACAGCGGAGCCGGGCGGTCATCGCCGCGCACGACCTGGACGAGACCGGCCAGCCGGGCGAACGCTGGGACGGCGCGCCGCCCGCCACCTTGGAACGGGTCCTGCTGCACCTGCTGCAGGAGTACGCCCGCCACCTGGGTCAGCTGGATATCGTGTGCGAACTGGCCGAGGCCGGCACCGGTGAATGAGCACCGCGGCCAAGTGAGAGGAAGATGACGGCATGCTGATCGAGCGGCGCCTCGCCGAGCTGGGACTGGAGCTGCCCGCTCCGTTGGAATCGACCAGCCTGGAGCTCCCGTTCCCCTGGGTCCGCCAGTACGGCGGCCGCGCCTTCGTGTCCGGTCACGGGCCGCTGCTGCCCGACGGCACCCTCTGGCCGGCCCGGGGCAAGGTCGGCGCCGATCTCACCGAGGACGAGGCCTACGCCGCGGCCCGCGCGACCGGGCTGTCCGTCCTGGCCAGCCTGCAGCGGGCCCTGGGCGACCTGGACCGGGTCAGCGCCTGGCTGCGCGTCTTCGGCATGGTCAACACCGCCCCCGGGTTTACCCGCACCCCGGCGGTCGTCAACGGCTTCTCCGATCTGATTATCGACCTGTGGGGCCCCGACGCGGGCGCGCACGCCCGTTCCGCCGTCGGGGTGGCCGAGCTCCCGCTGGGCATCCCGGTGGAGATCGAGGCCGAGGTGGCCGTCGGGTGAACCACGGCCGGGGGCGTGATCTCGGATCTCCCCGGTCAGGCGTCAGGCTCTGACGCCGCCTCGTCCAGGTCGCCCGCCTCGGCGATGAACTGGCGGATCGCCCGTGCGAGGGTCTGGTCCAGCTCAGGATCGCTGGTCTGCGTTCCGGTACCCATGTCGCATCTGCTCCATCCCCCCGCGCGCCGTAGCAACGGGATCAAAGTTACACAGATGTAGTTCGTTCGTGACCAGGCTACCGTAATCGTCCGCGCAGACAGGAAATTTCCGGACTTGTGGTACTTAGGTGAGGCCCCAGCGCTTCCTGATCCTCCGGTTGGCCAGGCCGAACGCGCCGTCTACGATGATGCCGAGGACCAGGATCACGATCATCACCGCGATCGTGGACGGCATGTCCGTCTGGTCCTGGTCGGAGGAGAACAGCTGGCCGACGGAGGGCTCGCCGGCCACCAGCACCAGCAGTTCCGCGGTCAGCAGGGCGTGCCAGGTAAACGCCCAGGCCTGCTTCAGGCTGGCCACGAAGACGGGAAGCGCGGCGGGCATGATCAGGTGCCAGGTCAGGCCCAGTCCCCGCAGCCCGATCACCCGGCCCGACTTGAGCAGCAGCGGCGGGATGTAGTCGACCCCGGCGATGACGCCGTTGGCGATGGCCGGCGCTGAGGCCATCACGATGATGAAGATGATCGCGGAGTTGTTCAGCCCGAACAGGATGATCGCGAACGGGATCCAGGCCGCCGACGGCAGGGTCTGCAGGCCGGTGATCAGCGAGCCGACCGCGGCCCGGACCGGGGGGATGCGGGCTACCAGCAGGCCGACGACGGTACCGATGACCAGGGCGACGGCGTAGCCGATCAGGGCCCGCAGCACGGTGTCGCCGATCGCGTGCCACAGCAGGCCCGCCTTGGCCTGGTGCCACAGGTTGGTCAGGGTGACGCCGGGGCCGGGCAGGACGAATTTCTTCCAGCCGGTGAGGTGGATGAGTTCCCAGATGACCCACACCAGGGCGATGGCGGCCAGCTTGGGCCAGAGCGCCGCCCAGACGCGCCGCGCCCGGTCGCCGGCGTCCCTGCTCCTGGGGGCGGGAGCCAGGTCAAGGGCATCGAGCCCGGCCAGCGTCGTGTCAGTTGCCATGGCGGCTTACCTCCGCGCGCAGCCGGTCGGTGATGGAGGCGGCCAGCTCGGCGACCGGCCCGGAGTCGATCCGCCGGGGCCGCCCGATCGGGACCCGGTACTCCTCGATGACCCGGCCCGGCCGGCTGGACAGCAGGACGACGCGGTCGCCCAGGCGGACCGCCTCGCGCACGTTGTGGGTGACGAACAGGACGGTGAGGGGCTTGCCGACGCTGTCCCGGACCCGGTCGAGTTCGTCGTGCAGCACGTCGCGGGTCATCGCGTCGAGCGCGCCGAACGGCTCGTCCATCAGCAGCACGTCCGCGTCCTGGGCCAGGGCCCGGGCGAGGGCGACCCGCTGGCGCATGCCGCCGGACAGCTCGTGCGGCTGCCGCCCGGCGAAGCCGCCGAGCTGGACCGACTCGAGCAGCTGGAGCGCCCGCGCCTTCCGCTCGGACCGCGGCACCTTGCGCGCCCGCAGCGCCAGCTCGACGTTGGCGCCCGCGCTGAGCCAGGGGAACAGCCCGGGCTCCTGGAACATCAGCGCCACCCGGCCGTGGACGGTGATGTCGCCGGCGGTCGGGCGGTCGAGCCCGGCGACCAGGGACAGCAGCGTGGACTTGCCGCAGCCGGACGCGCCGATGAGGCAGATAAACTCCCCCGGCGCGGTGGTGAGGGATACCTGGTCCAGGGCGCGCACAGCGGAGCCGCCGCGCCCGTACTCCTTGGAGACTCCGTCCAGGGTGACGGCCGAGGTCTGGGTTGTCACTGTCGTGGTCATGGGCGCTCCGTCTGTCTCGCCTGCTTGCTGGGCCGGGCTGGCGCTACGAGCCGGCGCTGACCGTCGGCTGGTCGGCCGCGCCGAGGATGGCGTTGAGCGGGGTCAGGTCGAAGATCCCGCTCAGGTTGGCCGAGGTGAGCAGCCCGACCGAGACCGCCTGCTGGGCGACCTGGGTGAAGGAGGCCGCGTCCGGGTCGGTGGTGAAGGTGATCTCCTTGAACGCCGGGGTGAGTACCGCGGCCTTCAGCGGCTTGCCGGTGTAGGCGCCGAGCTGGTCGTTGGCCGCCGTCGCGGCGGCGGCCGGGTTCGCCTTGATGTAGTTGACCGCCTGGACGTTGGCCTTCAGCAAGTCGGCGACGACCGCCGGGTGCGCGGACAGGAACGACTGGGTGACCATCAGCACCGTTGTCACGCCCGTCTCGGTCAGCAGCACCTTGCCGCCGTCCTGGACCATCTCGACGTCGTAGGGCGAGGGCTCGGAGGCGGCGGCGATCTGCCCGGACTTGAACTCGAGGACGGCGGCGGAGTTGGGCGCGGTCGGCTTGACCGCCACGTCGCCGCCGCCGGTGGTGCTGGTGGTCAGTCCCGCCTGCTTGAGCCAGTAGCGCGCCGCGACGTCCTGGGTGTTGCCCAGCGACGGGGTGGCCACGGACTTGCCCTTCAGCTGCGCCGCGGAGGTCACGCCGGGCTGCGCCACGACGGACGCGCCGCCGGTGGCGACGCCGGAGATGACCTTGACGGCGGTGCCGTTCGACTTCTGGAACGCGTTGATCGCCGGGTTGGGGCCGACGTAGGCGGCGTCGATCTGGCCGGCCAGGATGGCCGTGGTCTCCTGGGTGCCGCTGGTGAACACGGTCGTCTTCAGCGTGCCCGCGCTGCCCAGGGCCTTGGTGAAGTAGCCGTTCTTGACCGCGATCAGCGCCGGGGCGTGGGTGATGTTGGCCAGGTAGCCGAGCCGTACGGTCACGGCCGCCGCGGCCGCGCTGCCGCTGCCGCCAGACGCCGCGGGGGAGGATGAACCGCTGGAAGAGCAGCCGGCGACAAGGAGGGCGCCGCCGACGATGGCGGTAACACCGGCCAGTATGCTGCGCATTAAGTTTCCATTCCCAATCGGTTTTATAGGCTTTGCAAGCACTATATACCGGACCCGGATAGTAGGAAACATGGCGGCATCAGCTGTGCCGAGGACGGTACGCCGTCCGTTACCAGCGGGCGGCGGCGCGGCCGCCGGGCGCCTAGCTGTCGTCGGAGGAGTCGGTGACGTCGACGCCCTCGACCTGGGGCGCGTACTTGTTCACGCACACTTCCAGGCGGGCGATGTCCGACAGCCCCGCGCCGGTGGTGTTGTAGGTCACCACGTCGACCGCGGTGGACAGCGGCACCCCGGTCGAGATCGGCGTCGCCTTCACGTGCGGCAGGTTGTTGCAGGCGGCGCGGACCTTCAGCTTGAACGCGACCGGCGTGCTCTCCGTGAAGTAGATGTTCGCCTGCTGCTGGCCGAGGGCCTTGTCGAACTGCGCGCACCCGGCCACGCCGAGGCAGCAGGCCGCGCCGGCCAGCCCGAGCGCCATCGGCCTGGCTACGACGCGATGTAGTGATAGCACGGAGACAGCATATGCGGCCGGCGTTGCGAGTACCGTACTGGGGGACGGAAGAACCGCCCCGCCCCGCTCCGTTCCGCTCCTCCGCCTACTGCCTACGCAGGCCTGCTCCGATAACGCGATCGATGCCTCCGCGCCATATTCTCTTTGTCAACGCCCGCAACGTGACCCAGCCGGTCTTCGTGATCGGCGCGCCGTACTCCGGCGCGGAGTCAGTCGGCCGGGCCCTGAAGGCATCCCCCGGGTTTCACGTGACCATCGGGCAGCAGTCCGTGGTGCAGGCGGTCTACGGCTTCGCCCGGCGGCCGTCGCTTTACAGCGGCCACGGCAGCGCCGCCGCCACGGTGATCCGCGACGCGTTCGCGCAGGGCTGGCAGATCGGCCCGGCCAGCTGCCGGGAGTGCGCGCCGCAGTGCCGCTCGGCCGCGGGCCTGCGAGAACCGGAGGCCGGGCCGTGCGCGGAGCAGCGCGGCCTGTCCCGGTTCGGCGACGCCAGCCCGGACCTGGCCTACTGCGCCGAGGCGCTGGTCGCGGCGTTCCCCGACGCGCTCATCGTCCAGGTGGTCCGGGACGGCCGGGACACCGTGGCGGCGATGCTGGCCGACCCGGTCGCACTGTCCTGGTTCCGGCCGAGCGTGGTCAACATCGAC
>DASWUW010000499.1:0-9933 GCA_036406335.1 Trebonia sp. | reverse complement strand
CGCGTCCGGCGCCTCACTGACCGACGCCGTGCAGTCAGCGCACGAGGAAGGGCAGGCATTTGGTGAATCGGTAGCGCGCGACGCCCCGGCCCTGTGGCTTGAGGCCGTCCTGGCGAGGAAGCCGCGGATGCCCTCGGACCTGGAGGCCCGGCTTTTGCAGGGTTCGGCCTTGCCGATCGACTTCCTGCTGCACGACGAGGTGCGGTTCGCGCTGCGCCGCGGCTTCTGGGACGCCCTTGAGCGTTCCCGTCGCTAACTGGCGATCCGGGCGTGATCTGGACGAGATCGGCGACCGAAAGCCTCGCAAGCGCGTGCCGCACTCCGGTGCGCACGCTAAACCCGTATGAATTGCTAAGGACCGCTGGGGTACCGTGGGAAGAGTGGCGAACGTCGAAGACTTCGACGAGATCGAGTTTCAGGCGGCCCGCACTGGCAACCATGTGCGAGCTGGTGTCCGCATGAGCGAACTGGCCCAGGAGGCCGAGCCAGGCTTGCGCGCCGAGTTCCATCTGCGGGCCGGCGAGCAGTGGATGAGCGCCGACGATCCTCAGCGCGCGGCCGAGGAGTTCTCCGCCGCGATCGAGGACGGCGGCGCCACGTTCGCCGATCCGCGGGTCCACCTGGCGCGGGCGCTCCTCGACCTCGGCCGCGACCGCGAGGCCGAGGTACTGCTGTCCGCGCTGACTGCGAAACGCGAGGCGGTAACCCCGCGTACCTGCGATCTGCTGGCCGAGTTGTTCACCGAAGAGGGCAACCTGTCGGGGGCGCTGGAGTGGGCGACGATCGGCGTGGAGCGCTGCATCCAGCTTGAAGACGACGCCGAGCTCCAGCTGCTGCTCCGCCTGCGGTACCGGCTGCGGGTTGACCTTGGGTTCCCGGAGGATGACTACGACCACATGCTGGACAAGTCTCCCCGGGACTAACGAGACCGGAAACGAAAGCGGGCGGGCGCCGAGCGCCCGCCCGCTTTTTCGCGTTACACCCGCACCGCCGCCTGCACGGTCAGCGCGTCCGCGGCCGGGTCCACGTCCACCAGGACCTCGTCGCCGTCGGTGATTGTCCCGGTCAGCAGCGCCTTGGCCAGCTTGTCGCCGATCGCCGACTGCACCAGCCGCCGCAGCGGCCGCGCCCCGTACACCGGGTCGAACCCGGTCAGGGCCAGCCAGTCTCGGGCTGCCTGGGTGACCTGGAGGTTCAGCCGCCGTACGGACAGCCGCTTCCCCAGCCGGGCCACCTGGATGTCGACGATCCGGGTCAGCTCCGCGGTCGTCAGCGAGTCGAAGACGATCACGTCGTCCAGCCGGTTCAGGAACTCCGGCTTGAACGAGGCGCGCACCGCGTTCATCACCGCCTCGTACTTGGCCCGCTCGTCGAGCGCGGCGTCGGCGATGAAGGAGGAGCCCAGGTTCGAGGTAAGGATGAGGATCGTGTTGCGGAAGTCCACGGTTCGCCCTTGCCCGTCGGTGAGCCGCCCGTCATCCAGCACCTGCAGCAGCACGTCGAAGACCTCGGGGTGCGCCTTCTCCACCTCGTCCAGCAGGACGACACAGTAAGGCCGCCGCCGCACCGCCTCGGTGAGCTGCCCGCCCTCGTCGTAGCCGACGTAACCGGGCGGCGCGCCCATCAGCCGCGAGACTGAGTGCTTCTCGCTGTACTCGCTCATGTCGATGCGGATCATCGCCCGCTCGTCATCGAACAGGAACTCCGCCAGCGCCTTGGCCAGCTCGGTCTTGCCCACGCCGGTCGGCCCGAGGAACAGGAACGAGCCCGTCGGCCGGTCCGGGTCCGCCACCCCGGCGCGGGCCCGGCGCACTGCGTCGGACACCGCCTGCACGGCCCGCGCCTGGCCGATGACCCGCGAGCCGAGGTCGGCTTCCATCCGCAGCAGCTTGCCGGTCTCGCCCTCGAGCAGACGGCCCGCGGGGATGCCGGTCCAGGCCGACACGACGTCAGCCACGTCGTCCGGGCCGACCTCTTCCTTGACCATCGGGGCCGAGGCGGGCACCGCCGCCGCCGGCCCCTCGTCGGCCCGGTCGTTCGCCGCCGCCTCGGCGATCTCCGCGTCCAGCGCGGGGATCTCACCGTAAAGCAGCCGGGAGGCCGTCTCCAGGTCGCCGTCCCGCTGCGCCCGCTCGAGCTGGGTCTTGGCGTCGTCGAGCTTCTTCTTCAGCTCGCCCGCCCGGTTGAGCCCGGACTTCTCCTGCTCCCAGCGCGCGGTCAGCGCGGTGAGCTGCTCCTGCCGGTCCGCGAGGTCGGCCCGCAGCTTTTCCAGGCGGTCCTTGCTCGCGGCGTCGGATTCCCGGGTGAGCGCCAGCTCCTCCATCTTCATCCGGTCCACCGCTCGGCGCAGCTCGTCGATCTCCACCGGAGAGGAGTCGATCTCCATCCGCAGCCGGGACGCGGCCTCGTCCACCAGGTCAATGGCCTTGTCCGGCAGGAACCGGGCGGTGATGTAACGGTCAGACAGCGTGGCCGCCGCGACTAGGGCCGCGTCGGAGATCTGGACCTGGTGATGCGCCTCGTAGCGGCCGCTGAGACCGCGCAGGATCGCGATCGTGTCCTCGACCGACGGCTCGCCCACCAGCACCTGCTGGAACCGGCGCTCAAGGGCGGGGTCCTTCTCGATCCGCTCGCGGTACTCGTCCAGCGTGGTGGCACCGACCATGCGCAGCTCGCCCCGGGCGAGCATCGGCTTGAGCATGTTGCCCGCGTCCATCGCGCCGTCAGCGCGGCCGGCCCCCACGACGGTGTGCAGTTCGTCGATAAACGTGATCACCTGGCCGTCGCTGGCCTTGATCTCGTTCAGCACGGCCTTGAGCCGCTCCTCGAACTCGCCCCGGTACTTCGCGCCCGCCACCATGCTGCCCAGGTCGAGTGAGATGAGGCGCTTGCCGCGCAGCGACTCGGGCACGTCTCCGGCCACGATCCGCTGAGCCAGGCCTTCCACCACGGCCGTCTTGCCGACGCCGGGCTCGCCGATGAGTACCGGGTTGTTCTTGGTCCGCCGCGACAGCACCTGGACTACCCGCCGGATCTCGGAGTCGCGGCCGATCACCGGGTCGAGCTTGCCGTCCTTGGCCAGCTCGGTGAGGTCGACGCCGAACTTCTCCAGCGCCTGGTAGGTGGATTCGGGGTCCTCGTTAGTGACCCGGGCGCTGCCCCGCACCTTAGTGAAGGCACTGGTCAGGGCGGCCGGGGTGGCCCCGGCGCGCTGCAGGCCGACCGCGAGCGGGCCGCCGCCGGTGGCCAGTCCCACCAGCAGGTGCTCGGTCGAGATGTACTCGTCGCCCTTCTCCCGGGCCAGGCTGGCCGCGGTGTTGATGACCGACAGCAGCGGGCGGGAGGTCTCCGGGGCGTTAGTGGTGCTCCCGCGCGTCTGCGGGAGCTTGCGCTGCAGCGCCGCGGCCTCGGTGAGCACCCGGTCCAGGTCCGCGCCGGCCGCTTCGAGCAGCGGGCGGGCCGTTCCGTCGGCTTGCTTCAGCAGCGCGAGCAGCAGGTGCACGGGCTCGACCTGAGGGTTGCCGTCCGAGGCGGCCTGGCGGATCGCCGCCGTCAGCGCCTCCTGGCTCTTCTTGGTTAGCTTGTCTTCCATCGGTGTGATCCCCCTGGATCGTTTTTCTGTTTTACTCGCCCGTGCCGCGCTGCTCGCCCGGCTGGGCCTGCCAGAACGTCACCCGGGTGGATGACCGGACCGGCACCAGCGTGGCCGCGGGGTCAACGGTCTGCGACCGGCGCAGCTCGGCCAGCCGGGCCGCGACCGCGCGGGTCGACTCCAGCTCGTTCCGCAGCACTGATACTTCGGCGTGCAGCTCGGCCGCCTTCAGCCGGGTCTGCTCGAGCTCGCGCTCCAGGTCGAGAATGCGCTTGATACCGGAGAGGTTGATTCCCTCGTCCTGGGAAAGCCGCTGGACTTCCCGGAGTGCGAGAATGTCGCGCATCGAGTAGCGGCGCCCTCCGCCGGCCGTGCGCCGCGGCGTCACCAGGCCGACCCTCTCGTAGCCGCGCAGTGTCTGCGGGTGCATGCCGGACAGGCTCGCGGCCACGGAGATGACATACACGGGCATGTCGTCGGACATCTCGTATGGGTTGCTCATGTCATCTCCTTCCTTCCGTCAATCTTTGTTGGGTCTTGATTCAGCCCTGCCGTGCCCGGCGGAGCAGCTCTTCGCGCGGGTCGGGGCCCGCGGTGGCGATCCGCAGGTCCTCCAGCGCGGACTTGGCCTTGCTGTTGAGGTCCTGCGGGACGGTCACCTCGACCGTCGCCAGCAGTGAGCCGAGCGTCCCGTCCTTCTTGCGGACACCCCGGCCCGGGACGCGGAACAGCTTCCCGTTGGCGGTGCCGGCCGGAAGCCGGACGGTAACCGCCGGCCCCCGGTGCGTCGGCACCTTGATGTCCGCGCCGAGGGCCAGCTCGGTGATCGTGACGGGCACGGTCACGGTCAGGTTGTCTCCGCTGCGGCCGAACACCTCGTGCGGCTTGACGTGCACTTTGACGTACAGGTCGCCCGCCTTGCCGCCGTGCTCGCCGGGCGCGCCCTTCCCGGGCAGGCGGATCCGCTGGCCGTCCGCCACCCCGGCCGGGATGCGCGCCTGGATGGTCCGCGAGCTCATCGCCCGCCCGCTGCCGGTGCACGACGGGCACGGGTCCTCGACGACCAGGCCCCGGCCCCGGCAGGTCTTGCAGGGCTCGGAGAGCCCGAAGCCGCCGAGGTTCCTGGCCTGCTGACCGGTGCCGTGGCAGTCGGGGCAGACCTTGGGCACGGTTCCCGACTTGGCCCCGGTGCCGCCGCAGACCGGGCAGGGCCCCTCGCCGGTCAGCCGGAGTGACACCGTCGCGCCGTCGATGGCATCGCCGAACGCGAGTGTGGTTTCGGTCTCCACGTCCGCGCCGCGCCGGGCCCGGCTGCTGGCCGCGCCGGAACGGTTGCGGAAGATCCCGCCGAGCACGTCGCCGAGCCCGTCGCCGCCCCCGCCACCGAAAAGGTCACCGAGGTCGAACGGTGTGCTGCCCTGGCCGGCCCGGCCGCCGGCCGCCCCGCGGAGCCCGCCGAACATCGAACGGGCCTCGTCGTACTCCTTGCGCTGCTTCTCGTCGGACAGCACGTTGTACGCTTCGGTGATCTCCTTGAAGCGCTCCTCAGCGTCCGCACTTCCCTTGTTCGCGTCGGGGTGCCACTTCCGCGCGAGCTCACGATAGGACTTCTTAATCTCGGCAGCCGTGGCGGTCTTGGGTACGCCCAGCGCCTTGTAGTAGTCCCGCTGATAGTCCTTCGCGCTCATCTGGCCTCGCTGGGCGGTTTAGTTGTTCTCTTCTCCGGACGGCCAGCCGGCGGTACTGCCGCCTTCGTCTGACCCTGCGGCGGGTGCCGCGACCGCCACTCGGGCGGGCCGCAGAATCCGCTCGCCTACCTTGTAGCCAGGCTGGAAGATCTCTACGCAGGTGTCTTCCGCCACGTCGGGCGAGTAGCTGCTGGCCAGCGCTTCGTGGATCTTCGGGTCGAAGACGTCGCCGCGCTGCCCGTAGCTAACCAGGCCGAGCTTGCCCACCGCGGCCTGCAGCGAGTCGGCGACCGACTTGAACCCGCCGGAAAGCTCGCCGTGCTCACGAGCCTGGCCGATGGCGTCGAGCACCGGCAGCAGCTCGGAAAGCGTGCTAGCTACGGCCTGCTCGCGTACCGTGGCCCGGTCCCGGTCGACCCGCTTGCGGTAGTTGGCGTACTCCGCCTGCAAGCGCTGCAGGTCGGCGGTGCGCTCCGCTAGCTGGCCCTGTAGCGGGCTGGCCGCGGGCGCCGCGGGCGCCGCCGGAGCCGCGGGAGGCGTGGCCGGCGCGTCCGGGCCGGCCGTGGTACCGGCATCGGGCGTGTTCACTTCGTCAGCCGGGACACCGGCGTCCTCTCCTGGCGTATTTTGGCTGCTCGTACCCGGGGGCACCGGGCCGGGCGCCCCCGGCCGGCCGGCACCAGTGGTGCCGGCCGGACGGGAGGCCGCATGCCTGCCCCTTCTTGGTTGCCCGGTCACCGGGTCGATCCGCCGGTTGTCGCGGATCACCGGCCCCGTGCCAGGCTCCTCAGGCGCTGTCATTAGGCGGCGCCGCCTTCGCCTTCGTCGACGATCTCGGCGTCGACTACATCCTCATCGTGCGGCGCGTCCGTGCTGGCGCCCTCGGCGCTGCCCTCGGAAGCCTGCCGCTCGGCCTGGGCCGCGGCGTAGATGGCAGTGCCCATCTTCTGGCTGACCGTGGCGGCGTTCTCGCTGGCGGCTTTGATGGTCTCGAGGTCGTTGCCCTCGATGGCCTTCTTGAGCTCGGCGATGGCGTCCTTGACCTCGGTCTTGACGTCCGCGGGGACCTTCTCGTCGTTCTCGGCGAGGAACTTCTCGGTCGAGTAGACGAGCGTGTCAGCCTGGTTGCGGACTTCCGCCTCCTCACGGCGGCGGCGGTCCTCCTCGGCGTACTGCTCGGCGTCGCGGACCATCTTCTCGATGTCGTCCTTGCCGAGGGCCGACCCGCCGGTGATCTGGACCGACTGCAGCTTCCCGGTGCCCATGTCCTTGGCCGACACGCTCACGATGCCGTTGGCGTCGATGTCAAACGCGACCTCGATCTGCGGGATGCCGCGTGGGGCCGGCGCGATGCCGGTCAGGTCGAACATGCCCAGCTTCTTGTTGTAGGCCGCGATCTCGCGCTCGCCCTGGTACACCTGGATCTGCACCGACGGCTGGTTGTCGTCCGCCGTGGTGAAGATCTCCGACTTCTTGGTCGGGATCGTGGTGTTGCGCTCGATGAGCTTGGTGAAGATCCCGCCCTTGGTCTCGATGCCCAGCGACAGCGGGGTCACGTCGAGCAGCAGGATGTCCTTGACCTCGCCCTTGAGCACGCCGGCCTGCAGGCAGGCACCGACGGCGACGACCTCGTCCGGGTTGACGCCCTTGTTGGGCTCCTTGCCGCCGAGCAGCGACTTGACCAGGTCGACGACCGCGGGCATCCGGGTGGAGCCGCCGACGAGAACCACGTGGTCGATGTCGGCCACCTTGACGTTGGCGTCCTTGATGACCTGCTGGAACGGGCCCTTGCAACGGTCGGTCAGGTCAGAGGTCATGCGCTGGAATTCGGCCCGGGTGAGCCGGGTGTCCAGGTGCAGGGGGCCGTCCGGGCCGTGGCTGATGTAGGGCAGGTTGATCTGCGACTCCATCGACTGCGAGAGCTCGATCTTGGCCTTCTCGGCCGCCTCGCGCAGCCGCTGCAGCGCCATCTTGTCCTTGGCCAGGTCGAGGCCGTAGCCGGACTTGAAGTCCTGAACCAGCCAGTCGACGATCCGCTGGTCCCAGTCGTCGCCGCCGAGGTGGTTGTCGCCGCTGGTCGCGTCGACCTCGACCACGCCGTCGCCGACGTCGAGGAGCGAGACGTCGAAGGTGCCGCCGCCCAGGTCGAAGACCAGGATCCGGGCCGACCCCTCCTTCTCCAGGTGGTAGGCGAGCGCCGCCGAGGTCGGCTCGTTGATGATGCGCAGGACGTTGAGGCCCGCGATCGTGCCGGCCTCCTTCGTCGCCTGCCGCTGCGCGTCGCTGAAGTACGCCGGGACGGTGATCACCGCGTCGGTGATCTTCTCGCCCAGGTAGGCCTCCGCGTCCCGCTTGAGCTTCTGCAGGATGAACGCGCTGATCTGCTGCGGGGTGAACTTCTTGCCGTCGATCGTGACGGTCCAGTCGGTCCCCATGTGCCGCTTGACCGAGCGAATGGTCCGGTCCACGTTGGTGACGGCCTGCCGCTTTGCGACCTCGCCGACCAGAACCTCGGCGTTCTTCGCGAACGCGACGACAGACGGTGTAGTCCGCGAGCCTTCCGCGTTTGCGATGACCGTCGGCTCCCCGCCTTCAAGGACGGCGACAACAGAGTTGGTCGTCCCGAGGTCAATACCTACCGCACGTGCCATGAGAGCAGTCCTTGTAGTGTGTGTGAAGTTGAGTCTGCCGGGCTCAAGCTTGCCCGAGGCGAGCCCCGCTGTCAAATGTCTTGAGTCACTTACACTCAACTTTTCTCGGGCGGGGATCATTCCCGCCGCTGCGGCTGGTTCTCCGCCACCTCCGCTGCTCCCCGCCGCCGTCTCTGGCCAGGGGGCCGTAAGGCCAGCCGGCCAGCCCTGTTACGTTACTAATCAGTAGCCACGGGTGGCCGTCCCTGGCCGCGTTCCGCGGTGCGGAAGGGGAGCTTGGGCAGCACAAGCCACGCCGCTAGGCTTGGTTCCCAGGCATACAAGGAGGTTACGCGTGGTCCTGCGAATGATCGTCGGCCTCGGGCTGACCGTGATCGCGCTGGCGATCGCGGGCCAGCGGCTGTGGTGGCTGAAGCGGCTGGCGTTTTCCGGCCAGCCAGCGCCAGAACGGCTGGCGTACGCCCGGACGCACCCTCAGACGGACGTCGAGGCGCAGCTGACCGAGGTGATCGGGCAGCGGAAGCTGCTGAAGTGGACAGTGCCCGGGATGGCCCACGCGGCCACGTTCTGGGGCTTCATCGTCTTGACGCTGACGATTATCGAGGTCTACGGCTCCCTGTTCCAGCGGACCTTCGCGATCCCGGGAATCGGGAGCTGGGCGGCGGTCGGGTTTATCGAGGACCTGTTTGCGGTCGGGGTGCTGGGCGGCATCGTCACCTTTACGGTCATCCGGATCCGGAACAACCCGCACCGGGAAGGCCGCCGCTCGCGGTTCTTCGGCTCGCACACCCGGGCTGCCTGGGTGGTGCTCGCCATGATCACCGCGGTCATCGTTACCCTGCTGCTCTACCGGGGCGCGCAGGAGAACACCGGCGTGTTTCCTTATGCGAACGACGGGGCCTGGCCGTTCGCGTCCTGGCTGGTCGGCAAGGCGCTGCACCCCCTGGGTTACGGGGTCAACAGCGTTCTGGAGGCCGTGTTCATCCTGGGCAACCTCGGGGTGATCATGGTGTTCCTCGTCGTGGTGACCTACTCCAAGCACCTGCACATCGGCCTGGCCGGGTTCAACGTGCTGTTCTCCCGCCGCCCGGACGCGCTGGGGCCGCTGGAGCCGATGCGGAGCAACGGGCAGGTGCTGGACTTTGAGGAGGCCGACCCGGACACCGACGTATTCGGGATCGGGAAGATTGAGGACCTGACCTGGAAGGGATTCCTGGACCTGGGGACCTGCACCGAGTGCGGCCGCTGCCAGTCCCAGTGCCCGGCCTGGGTCACCGGCAAGGTCTTGTCCCCGAAGCAGATAATCCTCGACCTGCGCGACCACGCGTTCGCCAAGGCCCCCTACCTGCTGGCGGACGAGGACGGGCGGGTCGGCCTGTCGGCGGCGGTGCTGGCCGAGGCGGAACGCCCGCTAGTCGCCCCGCCGGAGGAGAACGGGGTGATCGACCCGGACGCGATCTGGGCCTGCACCAACTGCGGGGCCTGCGTGAACGAGTGCCCGGTCGACATCGAGCACATCGACCACATCAACGGGATGCGCCGCCACCAGGTCCTCGTCGAGTCCGCGTTCCCGACTGAGGCCACCGGGATGCTGAACAACCTCGAGCGCCGCGGCAACCCCTGGGGCATGGCCGAAGACAAGCGGGCCGACTGGATCACCGAACTCGACTTCGAGGTTCAGGTCATCGACGGGGTAATCCCCGCCGACACCGAGTACCTGTACTGGGTCGGCTGTGCCGGCGCGCTGGAAGACCGGGCCAAGAAAGCGACCAAGGCCACCGCCGAGCTGCTGAACGCCGCCGGGGTCAAGTTCGCCGTCCTCGGGCCCGCCGAAGCCTGCACCGGGGACCCGGCCCGCCGCCTGGGCAACGAGTTCGTCTTCTCCATGCTGGCCCAGCAGAACATCGAGACCCTGAACGAAGCCGGAGTCGGCGAGGGAACGGGCAAGAAGGTCATCGCCTCCTGCCCGCACTGCTTCAACACCATCAGCCGCGAGTACCCC
>DASWUW010000498.1:0-2773 GCA_036406335.1 Trebonia sp. | reverse complement strand
CGGAAATTACGCGGCGGGCGCCTTTGACGCGGCAAGCGGCGAACTGCTCGGGGCGTGCGCCGGGTTCTTCGGGCCGCCGTCTCGGGCGGAGCTGCACAGTCACGTCGCCGGGGTGCTGCCCGCCGGGCTCGGGCGGTCGGTGGGATTCGCGCTGAAAGTTCACCAGCGGGCGTGGTGCCTGCAACAGGACGTGCCGTCCGTCGCCTGGACCTACGACCCGCTGATCAGGCGGAACGCCTACTTTAACCTGGTCAAGCTGGGAGCGCGGCCGGTGGAGTACCTGCGGAATTTCTACGGCGGGCTGGACGACGCGATCAACACCGGAACCGAGACCGACCGGGTGCTGGTCCGCTGGGACCTGCGCTCGGCCGTCGCGGCGGACGCGAGCGCGGGGATGCCCGGGCCCGCGTCGTTCGCCGCCGAGCGGGCCCGCGGCGCGGTGGCGGTGCTGTCGGCGGACGCCCGCGGCCGGCCCGTACCGGGCCGGCCGCGGGGAGGCGGGCCGGGTCACCGGACGCTGCTGGTCGGCGTGCCCCCCGATATCGAGTCGCTGCGGGCCGCCGACCCCGCCGCCGCGGCGGCGTGGCGGACGGCACTGCGTGACGTGCTCGAGCCGCTGGTGGCGGCCGGGGCACGGGTGACCGGCTTTGACCGGAGCGGATGGTACGTGGTTTCCACGGAAGGGATGCGCGATGAAGCTGACCGGGGTTGAGCTCCGGCGGATCACCATGCCGCTGGTGGCGCCGTTCCGTACGTCGCTCGGGGTGGAGACCACCCAGGACGTACTGCTGCTGCGGGCCGTGCTGGACGGGCAGTCGGAGGGGTGGGGCGAGTGCGCGGCGAGCGCCGACCCGCTCTACTCCTCGGAGTACACCGACGCCGCGGTGGACGTGCTGCGCCGGTTCATGCTGCCCCGGCTGTTCGCCGCCGGGCACGTCGACGGGGCGGCGGTCGGCCCGCTGCTCGCGCCGGTCAAGGGTCACTGGATGTCCAAGGCGGTCCTGGAGACGGCGGTGCTCGACGCGGAACTGCGGGCCGGCGGCCGGTCGTTCGCCCGGGAGCTCGGCGCGACCAGGGACCGGGTGCCGTGCGGGGTGTCGGTCGGCATCCACGACTCGGTCGGCGAGCTGCTCGAATCGGTCGAGGGGTACGTGTCGGCCGGGTACGTGCGGATCAAGCTGAAGATCGAGCCGGGCTGGGATGTCGAGCCGGTCCGGGCCGTCCGGGAACGGTTCGGCGGCGACCTGCTGCTCCAGGTCGACGCCAACACCGCCTACAGCCTGCAGGACGCCCGGCACCTGGCCCGGCTGGATGACTTCGGCCTGCTGCTGATCGAGCAGCCGCTGCCGGAGGAGGACATAGTCGGCCACGCTGAGCTGGCCAAGCTGATCAAGACTCCCGTCTGCCTGGATGAGTCGATTACCTCGGCGCGGACCGCGGCGGCGGCGATCACCCTCGGCGCCTGCTCGGTCGTCAACATCAAGCCGGGGCGGGTCGGCGGGTACCTGGAGGCGCGCCGGATCCACGATGTCTGCGCCGCGCACGGCGTCGCGGTCTGGTGCGGCGGCATGCTGGAGACCGGGCTGGGCCGGGCGGCCAACCTCGCCCTGGCCGCGCTGCCCGGATTCACGCTGCCCGGGGACACCTCCGCCTCGGACCGCTACTACCAGACCGACATCACCGAGCCGTTCGTGCTGTCCGGCGGCTACCTGGACGTGCCGGCCGGGCCCGGGATCGGGGTCACGCCGCTCCCGCGCGAGCTGGCCGCGGTCACCACCTGGACCGAATGGGTGACGGCCTAATCCGGTGCCGCCGGACCCGGGGCCGCCAGACCCGGGGCCGCCAGACCCGGTGGCCGCGGCTGGCCCGAGCCGGCCCGCAGGCCGGCCCCGAGGCCGCCGCCGACCACGGCCAGGCCCGCCCAGACCAGCGGCCGCGGCGCCGGGCCGCCGAGCAGGACCCCGGTGAGCGCGGCCGCCGCGGGCGCGATCCCGGTCAGCAGGCCGGCCCGGCTGGGGCCGAGCAGGCTGACGCACGAGTACCACAGGACGAACGCCACCGCGGTGACCGCCACGGCCAGGTAGCCGAGCGCGAGCCAGCCGGCCCCGTCCAGGTGCAGCACCGCCCCGGGCCCTTCCCGGACAAGTCCGAGGACGGCGAACAGCGCCGCCGCCATCCAGGTGGAGTGCACCGACACGCCCCAGGGGCCGTGCCGGCCGAGCACGGGCACGGCCAGCAGGGTGAACGCCGCCTCGCAGCCGAAGACCACTACCGCCCAGGCGACGCCGGCCCCGTCGGTGCGGCCGGCCCCCTGGACCAGCGCGGCCCCGCCGGTCACGACCAGGCCGGCCGCGACCACCAGGACCCGCGGACGCGCCCCTTCCAGCAGCGGGCCCGCCACCGCGAGCAGCGCGGGCACGCAGGCCACGGCGACCCCGAGGACGGCCGGCTCCGCGTGCCGCGAGCCCTGGACCAGCGCGATGTTGAACAGCACGAGGCCGGACGCCGCGATACCGGAAAGCCAGCACCACTCGCGGCCCCGCGGCCGGAGCACCCGCCGCCCGGTCAGCCGGGCCAGCGCGACCAGCAGCGCGCAGGCCAGGGTGTAGCGGACGGCCTCGGCGGTCAGCACCGGCTGCCCGTGCAGCACGGACGACACCGCCACGCTGCTGCCCACGCAGATCATGGCCGCGGACCCGGCCGTGATCCCCGCGCCGGCCCGGGCGCCAGCCGGCCGCGCCGGGCGCGACGGCGGCGGGCGGGGCGGGGACGG
>DASWUW010000497.1:0-6268 GCA_036406335.1 Trebonia sp. | reverse complement strand
CTAGGCGTCAGATCACGCCAGTCGTTATCGTCGTCCACCACGGCCAGGATGTCAATCCGCGTCCGGGGTCGTGCTAACCCGTGCGGTCGGCGACGCACATCGCTGTGCGCAAACGGCGCGGGACGGGAAATGCTGACGGCCACATTCCGGGAGGCCGGGTAGATCTCCTGGCCTACGACGGGTGTCGTGCTCGGCAGCTTGAGGTCAGTCCCGATGACCATAAGCTCGTCAGCCCGGCCGGCCGCGAGATGCGCGTGATTGACGTCCTGCAGTGAGCCGCGGGACGCCCAGTTCCTGACCGACCTCGGCGAAGAACCGCACGGAAAGCATCCGCGAGCCTGCCCCCGAGCCGGTTCCGGACGAGCAGCACTAGGACGCCTGGCACCCGGCCCGGCATCTTGGGCGTGGCACAGGTCAGCCGCTGGTGCCCTTGTAGTTCAGTACCTGGTGGAGCACGTGCACGACTGCGGTCAGGTCAGACTGGTCGGCCATGACCCGGCGGATGTCCTTGTAGGCCCGGGGGTCCTCATCGACCAGAGCCCGTGCGGCCGAGGCGTTCCAGGTCTTGCCCTTCATGGCCGCGCGCAGCCCCTCGGGGTCGAGGGTGCGCTTGGCCTGGCCGCGCGAAAGACGGCGGCCGGCGCCGTGCGAGCTGGAATTGTACGAGGCCGGGTTGCCCTTGCCGCGAACAATGTAGGTGTCGGTACCCATTGATCCCGGAATCACGCCCAGGTCCCCGGCGCCGGCCTTGATGGCCCCCTTGCGGGTGATCCAGAGGTCCCGGCCCTGGTGATGCTCCCGCTCGGTGTAGTTGTGATGGCAGTTGATCACCTGGACCGTCAGGTCCCGTTCGCTGTCGGGCTCGGACGGGTTGACGACCTGGGCCAGGGACCTGAGCAGCTGGCGGTTCATCCGGGCCCGCGACTCGTAGGCGTACCGCTGGGCCCAGAGCATGTCCTTGATGTACGCGTCGAACTCCGGTGTCCCCTCGGTGAAGTACGCCAGGTCCGGGTCCTCCAGGCTGACCAGGTATTCCTTCATCAGCCCCTTGGCCTGGTGAATGTGGTAACTCGCCAGCTGGTTGCCGATGCCGCGGGACCCGGAATGCAGCACGGTCCAGACCTTTCCGCGCTCGTCCAGGGACAATTCCACAAAGTGGTTGCCGCTCCCCAGCGTGCCGAATTGCGTGATCGTCTTCTGCTGCTGCTTTTCTGAAAGCTCAGAAAAAGGCGTTCCGACTAGGCCGAAGACTTCCCGGTAGCCGTCGCTGTAACCCAGGTCACGCCCCTCGCCGACTCCCGCCGGTATGTGCTCGGAAACCAGCGACATGAGCGGGCCGAGGTCATCCGGCAGGTCACCGGCGGTGTAGGCGGTTTCCGTGGCGATCATCCCGCAGCCGAGGTCAACTCCCGCAAACGACGGAACGATGGCGCCTTCCGTCGGGATGACCGACCCGACGGTCGCGCCGATGCCCACGTGCGCGTCAGGCATGAGCGCCACATGCCCGGGCACGAAGTGCAAACGGGTAGCCCGCCGCGCCTGCGCGCGCGTCCCCTCGTCCACATCACTGCCCCACACGCGCAGCTTGTCGTGCGCCTTACTCATCATTCACCCTTTTACTAGAACGTTTAAAGAGTGCACCCGGCGGCATTTGAATAACGCGCCAACACTCCATTGCAGCCAGGAACCCAGACTGCCGGACTTAATAAATAGCAGCCTGATGTAATGTGGGTCAAAGCAATTACCGGTCGGCGGGGGCTGTCCTCATCGGGCGGGGCCGCTGCGCGCGGAGGGAGGCGCCCTGGCCGCCGCGGTTGACTAACGAAATCGACAGCTCTTTAATCTTGGTCATGAAGCGCGTCGCAGGCGTCACTCAGTGAAAGTCCAGATCGACTCCGGTCTCTGCCAGGGGCACGGCCGCTGCTACGACCTCGCCCCGGCCCTGTTCGAGGATGACGCCGAGGGCTACGGGCGGGTCCTGGGTGACGGCGCCGTGCCGCCGGACCAGGAGCAGGACGGACGCCGGGCGGTCGCGAACTGTCCCGAGTACGCGGTTCAGCTGCTCGGGGAGGGCTGACATGGCCGCCGATGACCGCTTCGCCCGGGAGCCGGGCGAGGACGGGCCAGCCGGAACGCGGAGCGAGATCATCGCCGGCCCGGTCTCGGACTGGGCGACTGACTTCTCCCACCTGGCGCCTGAGTGGTCCGCCGATCCGTACGCCATCCAGGACGACCTGCGGCAGCGCTGCCCGGTGGCCCGCACCGAGCGGTTCGGCGGCGCCTGGCTCCCGACCCGCTACGAGGACGTCTCGGCGATCGCCTACGACACCGAGCGGTTCTCGTCCCGGTCGGTCATCCTCAGCAATTTCCGGTCGGCCCCGGAGCTGGCGCCGGTCGGCGGATCGCCTCCGATCTCCTCCGACCCGCCGTTCCACCACGACGCGCGCAAGCTGCTGCTGCCGGCGTTCACCAGGAAGATGGTCGAGCGGCAGGAACCGGCGACCAGGTCGTTCTGCCATTCGCTGGTCGACTCCTTCGAGGGGCGGAGCGTGGTCGACGCGGCCGCTGATTACGCCCAGCACATCCCGGTACGCGTCATCGCCGACATGCTCGGCTTCCCCCCGGAGGACGGGCCGCAGTTCCGTGAATTTGTCGAGGATCTGCTCGAAGGCATCAACCTCCCGCCCGAGGACCGGGTGGAGCGGGTCTCCCGGCTGTTCGGCTACCTGCTCGCGCAGGTCCACGATCACCTGGACAAGCCGCGGGACGACCTCACGACCTACCTGATCGACGCTGAGCTCTACGGCCGCAAGCTCGACCCGTCTCACGTTTCCGGCACCATGGCCCTGCTGCTCATCGCCGGCATCGACACGACGTGGAGCGCGATCGGCGCCTCACTGTGGCACCTGGCCAAGACACCCGGCGACCGCGAGCGCCTCGTTGCCGATCCCGGGTTGCTGGCGAGCGCGATGGAGGAGTTCCTCCGGGCTTACGCCCCCGTCACCATGGCCCGGCTGGTCAAGCAGGACATGCACTGGCAGGGCGTCGACATGAAGGCCGAGGACTGGATCCTGCTGTCGTTCCCCGCCGCCAACCGCGACCCGGCACAGTTCGACCGGGCGGGCGAGGTCGTCATCGACCGCCAGGTTAACCGGCACGCTGCCTTCGGCCTGGGCATTCACCGCTGCGTGGGCTCGCACCTGGCCCGGATGGAGCTTCGGGCCGCTCTCGAGGTATGGCTCGAACGGATCCCGGCGTTCACCCTCGACCACCCCGGTGCGGTGACCTGGTCCGCCGGCCAGATCCGGGGACCGCGCACACTCCCGCTCCGGATCGCCTGACCGTGGTCCCGGCGGCGGGCCGCGCCCGCTATCCCCGCAGGCAGGCCATCCCGGCCGCGACGGCGACGGCTGCGAGGATGAGTGCACCGGACCGGATTCCGGCGCCCGCGATCAGCAGGCCGGCCAGTGGCATGCTGACGTTCTCGACCGTCGACTCGGCCGTGGAGATCACGCCCGCGACCCGGCCTAGCGTCTTCGCCGGGGCAAGTCGTTGCAGGGTCGTGGCGGCAGCCGTGTAGAAGACGGTGCCGCCGACGCCCCAGGCAAACGCTCCGAGGTAGGCGACGGGGATCCACGGGGTGCCGGTGAACAGCGCCGCGGCCAGTCCGTAGCTGATCGCGCCCGCCGCCAGGACGGTTCCCGCCGGGCGGCCGGCCGGCCGACGGCGGCGAATGACCGGGAGCGCCAGGCCGGTCACGATCGCCCCGGCCCCGATGGCCACCTCGAACAGCGCGAACTGGGACGGAGGCCGGTCCAGCACGTGGCGGGCGTACAGCGGCTCTATGACCAGGAATGCCCCGGACGTGAAGGTGACCCCCAGCCGGGCCATCGCGACCCGGCGCAATCCCGGATCCCGGGCCACCGTCACCGCGCCTGCCGCCGCCTTGCGCAACCACGAAACCCCGGGAGCGGAACGCCTGCTGTCGGCTGTCCCGGATTCCCGCGGCTCGTCCGGGCGCGGCAGAGTCGGCAGCGGGATAATGACCAGGGCGTTGACCAGGTACAGGGCGGCGTCAGCGGCGAACGCCGTGCGGAACCCCGCGCCCGCCATCAGCACGCTGGCCGCCAGCGGTCCCCCCACCTGCCCGATCGAGGCGGTGACACCGAGGAGCGAGTTCGCGGCGAGCAGGTCACCGGGCTCCACTACTCGCGTCGGCAGCGTGCTGCTCGCGGGGCTGCACACCGACCGGGCCGCTCCGCAAGCGGCCGCCATGATGTCCAGGGACGTCAGCGACCCCGCGGTGGTCATCCCCAGCGACGCGGCGGCGGAGCAGGCGTAGCCGATGATCAGCATGGTCCGCGGCCCGAACCGGTCGGTGAGACCGCCGGTGAACGCGGTGAGTACCACGGGCGGCCCGGACCAGCACAGGGCCGTGACCGAGATGGCCTCCGGGCTGGCACCGAAGTGGTAGGCGGCGAACCCCCACAAGACAATGGCCGATGCCCAGCTGCAGATCCAGCCGAAGGACTGGCCGACCAGCAGGAGGGCGAAACGCGGGTCGCGGAACGAAGGAAGGACCGGGCGCGCCGGGTCACGGCGCGCACCAGGGAATATGGACATGACGAAGGCCTCCACGCATAGCTGCGACGATTAAGCGCTGCAGCCGCGGCGTCCCGCACGCGAAGGCCCCGGGGAATGCCCGTTCAGGGGAAAGGAATCAGCCTCAGGCGAATCGTGCGGATGACGCAGCAGCGTGGACGGCCATGGTCATAGAACCGGTACCTCCATAGTCGGCTTCCGGGTACCCCGGCAGCGTACGGAAGCCCGGCATGCGGCACAACCGAATTACGCGGCGGTAGAACCGGGACGAGCGGTTGACCTTCCCCCCGGAGGAACCGGCATGATGCGGGCCATGACGATTCAGGCGGTGGTCTTCGACATCGGCGGCATCCTGGAGCTCACCCCGAGCCTGGCGGTGACCGAGCGCTGGGAGGCTCGCCTCGGCCTGCCGGCCGAGACGATCAACCAGCGGATGGCGGACGTCTGGCACGGCGGCGGCATCGGCACGGTCAGCGAGGCGGACGTGCACACGGCGCTGGCGGAGCGCCTCGGCTTCGACGAGCGGCAGGCCGACGAGTTCATGGGCTGGATCTGGCGCGAGTATCTCGGCAGCGCCAACCTGGAGCTGATCGAGTACGCCCGGAGCCTCCGGCCCCGGTACCGCACCGGGCTCCTGAGCAACAGCTTCGTCGGCGCGCGGGAACGGGAGCAGGCGGCCTACGGCTTTGAGGACCTCGTGGACGACATCGTCTACTCGCACGAGTGCGGGCTGAGCAAACCCGGCCCGGCGATCTACGCTCTGGCCTGCGAGCGGCTGCGGGTCGCGCCGGAGCAGACGGTCTTCCTCGACGACATCGAGCCGAACGTGGACGGCGCGCGCCGGGCAGGCCTCCACGCGGTGCTGTACCAGGACAACGCGCAGGCCATCCGGGACATCGAGGCCCTGCTTGCCTGTGCGGGGGCCGGCCCCGCAGTCAGCTGACCCGTGCCGTCACGCGGGCCGGGCCACGGTGACGACGACCTTCCCGCGGGCCGTCCCGGTCTCGACCGCCTGGTGGGCTTGCGGGACCGACTCGAGGGTGTACTCACCCGGATCCAGCAGCGGAGTCAGCTGGCCCGCCTCGACCAGGGCGGTCACTTCGGCCAGGATCTGCCCGTGCCGGGCGCGCCCGCGCCCGGTGAGCAGGGGCAAGAGGGTGAACACGCCGGAGTAGCTGGCCCCCCGGAAGCTGAGCGGCGCCAGACTGTGCGTTCCCCAGCCCAGGATGCTGACCACGCGGCCGGTGTAGAAACGCACCACCTGGAACGACTGGTCCAGGGTGGGCCCGCCGACCGTGTCGAAGATGATGTCGAACCCCTCTCCCGAGGGACTGACCGCCAGGTAGTCGCCTATCGATGCCGTGCGGTAGTCGACCGGCTGGGCGCCCAGGCGGCGGATGGTCTCGAAGTTCTCCGGCCGGCCGGTGGCGAAAACCGCCGCCCCGCGGGCGACGGCGATCTGCACGGCCACGTGACCGACCCCGCCCGCGCCGCCGTGCACCAGGACGGCGTGGCCGGGACCGACGGCGGCCCGGTCCACCAGGCCCTCCCAGGCGGTAACGGCCGCCAGCGGCAGCGCGGCCGCCTGGCCGAATGACAGCCGGGCCGGCTTGACCGCCAGGAGGTCGGCGTCGACCGCCGCGTACTCGGCCAGTGAGCCCGGTAC
>DASWUW010000496.1:0-1895 GCA_036406335.1 Trebonia sp. | reverse complement strand
GTCGGGGGAGCGGGGCACGGTGGCGGTGGCGATCCAGCTCAGCCCGCAGCGCCCGCCGCGGGTCCAGTCGCTCAGTTTCGCGGTCCCGCCGGCCGACGGCTCGGTGCTGGCCCGCGCGCTCACGGCCGTCACCGAATGGCTGAACGCGGGCGCCGCGGGCTGGCCGCCGGCGCTGCCGGTCGCCCCGGAGGCCGACGCCGGGCTGATCGCCCGGCGGCTGCGGATGGCGGCCGTCTGGGCCGGACCGGTCGTCCCGGGCGCGTACCAGGCCGGCGACGGCTGGTCGTCGGCGTCGCTCGAGCTGGTCGGCGAGCACGCCCCGGTCACCCTGTCCCTGCTGGTTAACCCGGCCACCGGCGAGCTCCGCCAGGCCGACGTAGCGCTGTAACCCCGGCGGCGCGCCCCGCCGTGAACCCGCGCCGGAAGTAACCTCGCCGGCCGCGGAATAGATTCCGATACGGACTCGTTCCGTATCGATAGTGCGGCCCGGGTGCCCTTTCGGACGACGCCTGCTCCGGCCGCGCGGTCAGCTTTAAAAGTCCTTGAAGGGACTCATGGATACTCTGACGATTCAGCGCAGGCGGTGGGTCATCCTCGGCGTGCTCGTCGTGGGCCTGCTCGCCATCGTCATCGACAACACCGTCCTGAACGTCGCCCTGAAGACGATCGCCAGCCCGGCGGCCAAGGGCGGCCTCGGCGCCAGCCAGTCCCAGCTCGAGTGGGCGATCAACTCCTACACGCTGGTCTTCGCCGGGCTGCTGTTCACCTTTGGCGTGATCGGCGACCGGATCGGCCGCAAGCGGGTGCTGATGGCCGGCCTGGTGCTGTTCGGCCTGGGCTCGCTGTTCTCGTCCTACGCGCACTCGGCCGACGTCCTGATCGCGGCCCGCGCGGTGATGGGCCTGGGCGGCGCGGCGGTCATGCCGCAGACGCTGTCCATCATCGCCAACGTCTTCGAGCCCCGCGAGCGGGCCAAGGCCATCGGCATCTGGACCTCCGCCGTCGGTATCGGCGTGGCCATCGGCCCGGTGCTCGGCGGCCTGCTTCTCACCCACTTCTGGTGGGGCTCGGTCTTCCTGATCAACGTCCCGGTGACCGTGGGCGGCGTGATCGCCGCGTTCTTCCTGGTGCCCGAGTCGCGCAACCCGGCCCCGGGCAAGATCGACTACCTCGGCGTCCTCGGTTCCGTCGTCGGCCTGGTGCTGCTCGTCTACGGGATCGTGCAGGGCGGCGACGGCGAGTCGTGGGGCAGCCTCGGCGTCCTCGGCCCGGCCCTCGGCGGACTGGTCGTGCTCGCCCTGTTCGCCTGGTACGAGAGCCGCATCGAGCACCCGTCGCTGGACGTGCGGCTGTTCAAGCACCGCGCCCTGTCGGCTTCGGTCGGGTCGATCACGCTGCTGTTCTTCGGCATGGGCGGGGTCTACTTCTTCTCCAGCTTCTACCTGCAGAACGTCCGCGGCTACAGCCCGCTGGCGACCGGCCTGCTCGCGGTCCCGTTCGCGCTCGGCCAGTTCGCGATGGCCCCCCGGGCCTCGTCGCTGGTGAACCGGTTCGGCATCCGCCCGGTCATGGTCGCGGGCCTGCTGGCCAACGCGGCGGCGATCGGCGGCTGGGCCTTCCTGGACCAGTCGTCGCCGATCTGGATCATCGCGGTGATGTTCTTCGTGCAGGGTTCCGGGCTCGGCCTGGCCGTCCCGACCGCGACCGCCACCGTCATGGAGGCGCTGCCGCGCGAGCGGGCCGGCGCCGGCTCCGCCCTGACCAACACCGCCCGGCAGGTAGCGGTGGCGCTCAGCGTCGCCGTGCTCGGCTCGATCCTCTCGTCGGCCTACCGCAGCTCACTCAACCCGACCCTGGCGCACCTGCCCGCGTCGGCCCGGGACGGGGCGGGCTCG
>DASWUW010000495.1:0-4761 GCA_036406335.1 Trebonia sp. | reverse complement strand
CACGCCTCAGAGGACGTCTGATGTCACGGGACTTTCTGGTCTGGCGCGGCAAAGCGCGGCGGGAGAGACTGAGAAGTGACGGTGCGGCCCGCCCGGTGAATTCAGCGGAGGTGATATGCCGCGGCAACGGCCGGACTCGTGCGGCGGGCTAGCGAACCCCGCGTCCGCCCCATAAACTACTAAATCGACCTGTAAAGAGTATTAGGGGCTGCGATGAGCGACGAGCACTGGCACCGGCCGCTGTTCCAGATCCGCGCCGAAGAGGTGACCGGTGACACCGGGCAGACCTCCGGCATGGCCCGCCGGGAGGCGATCTCCGGTAAGAGCGTGGGTGCCGAGAAGCTGTGGATGGGGCAGACCCACGTCGCCGCCGGGGTGAAGTCCGGCGACCATCACCACGGGGAGGCTGAGACGGCCATCTACGTAGTGTCCGGCACGCCGGCGTTCGTTTTCGCCGACGGCGACCGGGAGGTCCGCCTGGAGGCCAAGCCGGGCGACTACATCTTCGTACCGCCCTATGTCCCGCACCGCGAGGAGAACCCGGGCGGTGACGAGGCGGTCGTGGTGATCGCGCGCAGCAGCCAGGAGGGGATCGTCGTCAACCTGCCGAGCCTGTGGCCGCCGGAGGCACCGGGCCCGTCGGCCGGACCTTCCCGGCGTCTGGGGTTACCCGGTCAGCAGTACGCGGAAAGCGGATTCCCTCCTCAAGACCTGACCTGGAGCGCACCCCGGTGGCTGGGGCGAACTTGACCCCGCGGCGGTCACCAGTGCGTGCCGCGGGATGAGAATATTGGCCTATGTCACCTCAGCTCACCGACATCTGGCGCTACCCGGTCAAGTCGTGCCGGGGCGAGCAGCTGACCGAGGCTGCCGTCGAGCCCTGGGGCCTGGCGGGGGACCGGCGGTGGATGGTCGTGGACGACGCGGGCGATCCGCTGACCGCCCGCGAGCACCCGCGCATGGTGCTGGTCACTCCCCGGCTGAACGGTGACTACATCACGCTGACCAGCCCCGATCTGGGCGACCTGACCGTGCGGGTCCCGTCCGGCGCCGATCTCGTCCCGGTGCAGGTGTGGGCCAGCAGGCTGGTCGCGGCCCCGGCGGGCGACAAGGCGGCGGCCTGGCTGAGCGAGGTCATCGGCGAGCCGGCCCGCCTGGTCTACCTGGACGACCCGACCCGCCGGGCCCCGAACCAGCGGTACAGCCAGGCCGGGGACCGGGTGTCGTTCGCCGACGGGTACCCGCTGCTGCTGACCACCGAGGAGTCCCTGGCCGCGCTGAACGGCTGGATCGCCGAGGGAAAGCAGCCGCACGAGGGCCCCGTTCCGATGCGCCGCTTCCGGCCTAATGTCGTGGTGTCCGGCGCCCCGGCCTGGGCCGAGGACGGCTGGCGGCGGCTGCGCATCGGCCCGGTCACGTTCCGGAACGTCAAGGGCTGCGACCGCTGCGTGTTCACGACCGTTGACCCCGATACCGCCGCCAAGAGCCACGAGCCGCTGTTCACCCTGGCCCGCCGCCGCCGCTGGGACAGCAAGATCTGGTTCGGCGTCAACCTGATCCCGGACGACCCGCACCCCGACGTGGTCCTCCGTCCCGGCGATCCGGTCGAACTCCTCGAGTAGAGATCCGCAGGTCGGGATGTCCCGGCCGGCGCCGCGGCCGGCCAGCCCTCGCCGTGCTCAGCGAGCAGGCGGCATGGGTGTGCGCCGGGTCGCCGCGCGGGTGGCGGCTGCCCGGCGGGTTGGCTGGGGCCCGCTGAGGGCGGCCGCCAGGCCGTTGAGCTGCAGGCTGGTGCTGCCCTGGAGGTGCGCGATCTCCCGGGCGCCGTCATCGGCGTAGGCGAGCAGGACGTACTGCTCGGTGTGGCGCAGTCGCGTTCCCTCGCCACCGGGCCAGGCGGGCAGTTCGACCGTCACCAGCGAAACCCAGCGCCGGACGCCGTCCAGCACCAGCTCGTAGCCGAACACGAGACGCGTCCCCGGCACGATATCCCAGAAGACCGAGCGGTACTCGATCAGCTCCTCGGTCCCGGCGATCCCGTTCGGCGCGAACCGCCCGCGGCGCACCTCGCCCCCGCCCGGCCGGAAGTCCAGCTCGTAGTGGGCGTCCGCGGAGCCGGGGATCCGCAGCCAGCGCCGCCTCAGCCGGGGCTCGGCGTAAGCGGCGAACACCCGGTCCGGGGACGCCGGCAGGTCCCGCTCTACGCTGAACGAGCCGCTGAGCGCCGCCTGGCCGGTGGCCGTCCCCGGGCCGTCGGTCATCGAAGCGTCGCCTCAGCCGGCCGAGCCGGCCGCGGTGGTGACGATCCAGGCCAGCACCAGAGCCTCTTCCTGCCAGGCGTCGTAACGGCCGCTGCGGCCGCCGTGCCCGGCCACCATCTCGGTCTTGAGCAGGAACGGCCCGCCGGAGGCGGTCGCCCGCAGCCGCGCGGTCCACTTGGCCGGCTCGTGGTAGAGCACCCGGGTGTCATTCAGCGAGGTGAGCGCGAAGATCGCCGGGTACGCCACCGGGCCGACGTTCTCGTACGGCGTGTACTCCTTCATGTACTGGTACACGGCCGGGTCGTGCAGCGGGTCCCCCCACTCCTCCCACTCGGTCACCGTGAGCGGCAGCGACGGGTCGAGGATCGAGTTGAGCGCGTCCACGAACGGCACCTGCGCGACGATCCCGGCGAAGTCGGCCGGAGCCAGGTTCGCCACCGCGCCCATCAGCAGCCCGCCCGCTGACGCGCCCCGGGCCACCAGTCGCGAGGCCGAGGTCCACCTTGCCGACACCAGGTGCCGCGCGCAGGCCACGAAGTCGCTGAAGGTGTTCTTCTTCTCCAGCATCTTCCCGTGGTCGTACCATCCGCGGCCCATCTCGCCGCCCCCGCGGACGTGGGCGATCGCGAACACGAAGCCCCGGTCGAGCAGCGACAGGCGGGTGATGGAAAAGCCGGGGTCGACGGAGTGCTCGTACGAGCCGTAGCCGTAGATGAGGCAGGGCGCGGACCCGTCCCGCGGCGTGCCCTTACGGCAGACGATCGAGATCGGCACCTGCGTGCCGTCGTCGGCGGCCGCCCACTCGCGGTACTGCTCGTAGTCGGCCGAGGAAAACGGCGTGCCCGACGGTGACGCCAGCACCGGCTGCTGCTTCAGCACCGTCAGCGTCCCGGCGGCCACGTCGTAGTCGTACACCGTGGACGGGGTGACCATTGAGTTGTACCCGAGCCGGAAGACGGTCTGCGTGTACTCGGGGTTCCCCCCGGGGTACACCGTGTACAGCGGCTCGGGGAACGTGACCGGCCGCTCCGCGCCGAGGCCGGTCGGCGGCAGCACCGACAGCCCGGTCAGCCCGCCGCGCCGGTAGGACAGCACCAGGTAGGTCTCGAACGCGTCCACCGACAGCAGCCGGGTGTCGGCCCGGTGCGGGATAACCGGGGTCCACACCGCGGTGTCCCCGCCGCCCGGCAGCGGGGCGGAGGCCAGCTCGAAGTTCTCCGCGCCGTCGTTGTGCAGGATCAGCAGCCGGTCGCCGGCCAGCTCTACCTCGTACTCCACGCCGTAGCGGCGCGGCGCGACGACGGAGAAATCGCCGGTGGGGTCGGCCGCGTCGAGCAGCCAGATCTCACTCGTCAGCTTGGACGAGGTGCCGATCACCAGCCACTTCTCGTCCCGGGAGATCCCGACGCCGAGCCAGAACTTTTCGTCGCTCTCCTCGAAGACCACCACGTCGTCGGCGGTCGGCGTCCCCACGATGTGCCGCCACACCCGGTAGGGGCGCCACGCGTCGTCGACCGTGACGTAGAACAGGGCCGATCCGTCGAGCGACCAGGTGGCCCCGTGGCCGGTGTTGGGGACCTCGTCGGCCAGGGTGTCCCCGCTGACCAGGTCCTTGATCCGCAGCGTGTAGCGCTCGTCCCCGGAGAAGTCGGTGGAGTAGGCGAGCAGCTTCCCGTCGGGTGAGACCGACAGCGCGCCGAGGGAGAAGAACGCCTGGCCCTCGGCCAGCACGTTCCCGTCGAGCAGCACCTCCTCGCCGTCGAGCGGCCTGCCGTTCTCGGGCATGGGCGGGGTGACCTCGCCGTCCCGCACCCGGCGGCGGCAGCTGATGGCGTACTGCTTGCCCTCCTCGGTGCGCGAGTAGCGCCACCAGTTCCCCTTGCGCACCGGGACCGACAGGTCGGTTTCCTGGGTGCGTGCCTTGATCTCGTCGAACACGGCGGACTGCAGGTCGCCGAGCCTCGCGGTCTGCGCGTCGGCATACCCGTTCTCGGCCTCCAGGTACGCGATGACCTCGGGGTCCTTGGGGTTGGCGAGCCAGGCGTACGGATCGGTGACCGTGTCGCCGTGCTGTGTGCGCTCGGCCGGAACCTGCTTGGCGATCGGGGGAGTGGACGCGGTGCTCATGAGGGCAAAGTCTAGACCGTCCGCGCGGATCGCGGTCAGTCAGCAGAACGGGCCCGGCTAGACGAACGGGACCGGCGGCTCGGGCGGGCCGCCCGCGACGATCTCCCGGGCCCGGCGCAGCACCGGCTCATTTCGCCGGTCCGAGGTGAGGATGTAGAACCGCCGCGCCCGGATGGCGTCCGTCACCAGGCCGGCCACCTCGGCGGGCGTGGCGCCGGCCGCGGCGAGCTCATCCCATTCCCGGGCCGCCGCCAGCTCGGCCTCGTCCAGGGCCGGCGCCCCGGCTGAGGCCGGCCGGTTCCGGGCCGAGGCGCCGAAGTTGGTGCGGACCGCGCCCGGGCACAGCACGGAGAGCCCGACGTGGGTGACCCCG
>DASWUW010000494.1:0-2886 GCA_036406335.1 Trebonia sp. | reverse complement strand
ACTGGCGTTACTACGGGTGCCTTCCTTCCTGGTTCGTAGGGAAAGGAAGGCACCCGTTATGTGCGCTGCTGATCAGAGAGGCGCTACCGGACTTTCGCCGGCTGGCGCGCGCGATGTAGCAGTCCAGGGTCGAACAGGATTCCCTTCGGGGCCGCCGCCTCACCCGTAGTCCAGCGCACGCTGTGCTGGCCGTGCAGTTTGGCTATGACGGCTCTGTTTGGGATCTGGCCCTAATTTAGTGAAGGCATCTGACCCTGTGGCGGGTTAGTTAGGGGCATCAGCGCGGTCGTGGGGCTTCGCGGGTGTATCGGATCATTTCGGTGCCGTCGTCGTCAGTGAAGGTGCTTGCCTGGCTGAAGCCGGCAGACTCGGCGACGTGTCGTGAGGCGTGATTGTCGGTGGCGACGTGTGCTTCCAGGCGGGTGATGCCGATCGATGCCGCGTAGCCGGCCAGCAGGGCCAGCGCGTTCCTGGCGTGCCCCCGGCCGCGCTTGCCGGCGTGGGTCCAGTAGGACACCTCTGCGGTGCCGTCGGGGCTGATGCGCAGCTCGCAGCCGCCGACGAGGGCACCTGTTTCCGGGTCGCGGGCAGCGAACGCCCTTGCGGGGCCGTCGTCGCGCCAGTTCCTGGCCCAGTCGGCGTAGGCGGCCCGCACCGTCTCCTCGGTTGAGTGTGCCGGCCACCAGCCGAAGCGCCGTGCGGTCTCCTCGTCCTCGCCGGCCGCGTGGACCACGGCCTCGTTGTCGGCGTGCGCGCTGAGGAGGATGCGGTCGCCGCGCAGCTCGGGAACTGTCGCCACCAGGTCATGGTGCCACCCGCCGCCCTCGCGCACGACACCTTTTCGCGTGGCTGCGCCTGCGAGTCGCGTCAGTTCCGGGCGGTGAGCAGGACGCGCTTGCGGAGCAGCGGGAGTCCGGCCCTTCCGAACATCTGGCGTTTGATCATCTTGATGTGGTTCACGCGCCCTTCGACGGGGCCGGAGCTCCAGTGCATGGTCAGGCCGTTGGTGACGGCGTCGAGGTCCTGCTCGAGGCCTTTGGCGAAGGAGGAGATGCCGGGCAGGGCGGCGTCGCGGGCGGCGGCCATCCACTGCGGCAGGTCCTGGCCGGTCAGCTCGGTGATCATGGCGGCGAAGCCGCGGACCAGGGCGGATGCGGCCCGGAGCTCGGGGCAGCGGTCCAGGATGGCCTTGAGGCGGGGCTTCTCGTCCTCGGTCAGGGCGTCCGGGCGGCGGCAGAGCCAGTTCGTGACGTCGCGGACGGTGGGCGGGGCCGGCGGCAGCGGCTCCCGGGCGGGGGCGTTCCGGGCGGGGTAGTCGCGGACGACGGGGTAGCTGCCGTCGTAACCGAGGGCCTTGATCTCGAGGAACAGGCGCCGGATGCTGCCGCGGGCGCCGTCGGCGTGCTGGCCGAGGTAGGGCTTGAACGGGTCGAGCTTGCTCGGGCGCGGTCCCTTCCAGCGTCCGTCGGCGAGTTCCTGCCAGGTCGCGGCGCGGTCGAAGCGCTGGACCGTGTGCAGGCCCCAGCCCAGGTGGCGGGCGACCTCCCGCAGGCCCCGCCCTTCGGCGCGCAGCCCGTGGACCAGTTCATGGTGCCGCCGGGTGCGCTCGGCGTACTTCCCGGCGGGGTCAGGCGGCCCGGTGTCCTGCGGTTTCGGCAGCGCCGGGCCCTGCTCTTGCGCCAGAGGGGGCGGAGGCGGCGGCCCGGCCAGGCAGGAACGGTGGGCGGCGGCGCACTTCTCGACGGCCTTGGCGAGGTTCTGCCACAGGTGGAACCGGTCGGCGACCTGGACCGCGTCCGGCGCCCCGGTCCTGGCGCCCTCGGCGTAGGAGCCCGCGCGGTCTCTGCAGATGACCTCGACGCCGGGATGGGCGGCCAGCCATTCCGCCAGGGGCTTGGCGTCGCGTCCTTCGATGAGGTCGAGCGGGGCACCGGTCTCAGTATCGATGAGCAGGGTCCCGTAGTGCTGGCCGCGCCGGATCGCGAAGTCGTCGACCCCGAGGACCCTCGGCGGCGCCGCGTCCGGGTCCGGGGTGGCCATGACCAGCCGCAGCATCACCTGCCGGGACGCGGAGACGGCCAGTCCGGAGGCCAGCCGGGCTCCCGCCCGCCCGGCCAGCGCGACCGCGATGCGCCCGAGCACGCCGTCCAGCAGCGGCGTCTTGCGCGCGTAGCGCTTGGTCAGGCCGTCGACCTGCTCAGCGAACGTCTTGCGCCGGCAACCGGGAGCGGGGCAGAAGAACCGCCGGACCTCCAGGTGGATCTCCACCTGCCGCCCGCCGACCGCGGCGTCGGCCAGCCGGCGCTCGTAGCGGCTGTGGACCCGGCCCGGCTCCGTCCCGCACTCCGGGCAGGCCGCCGTGGCCGCCCTCGCCCTGGCGAGCACGAGCAGCAGCCCGGCCGCGACCGCGACCTCCCCGACGATCACCCCGGCCAGGTGCGGCAGCAAAACGCCCAGGTCAACGGTACCAGGGCATGACAAGAACACGTCGCCTTGCGACAATGACAACACGGACTCCTGGAAGAACAGCAGGCTTAGACAACCGCTGGACTACCAGGAGTCCGCTCACGTCGCACTGCAATGAGACAACCGCGCATATAGGCGGATCGTCAGGGCACGCGACCAGCGACCAGCGACCAGCCAGGGCGCGGCTGGCCACTTCACTAAATTGGGGCCAGATCCGAGTTCTGACCGCGGTTGTTCGTGAGTTCACACGAACGAAACCAGAAGGGCCCCCGGGTCTACGACTGGGCCGCCGCGACCCTGCCCGCAGACGGCACCGAGCCGCCCGGCTGGGAGAGGTTCCTGCTGGTCCGCCGCTCCCTGACCCCGAATTCCAAGGGCGAGCCGGAACTGGCTTACTACCTGTGCGCCGCCCCGGCCGGA
>DASWUW010000493.1:0-1539 GCA_036406335.1 Trebonia sp. | reverse complement strand
CCGAGGCCATGGACCCCACCGGAGCCCCGCGTTGACCGCCCCGACGGCGGCCCCGGTCTTCCCTCAGGGGCACCACCGCGGGCGGGGTTGCCAGGCGACAGGCTGAGAGACCTGAACGTCGCGCTTCTTGACCCGTCACACAGCGTAGCGGCAACAGACCGGCACGTCGACCTACCGCTGCGGGCCGCCGAGGTCGGCTCGATAGCTTAGCCGCAGCAGGTCAGGTGTCGTTGGGGCGTGACCGGGTCCGCTAGTGGACCGGCTCGGAGACCTCCTCGCCCGACTGGGGCAGGGAGAGGTCTCGCTGGTGCGGCAGGGCGCCGGTGGTGGACGCGGCGTGCGACGGCTTCACCCGCAGCAGCTTGGCCACCCCGTCCGGCAGGTACCAGTTCCAACTGCCGAACAGGCTGACCAGAGCCGGAACCAGGAGTGCCCGGACGATGGTGGCGTCGAGCAGGATCCCGAAGCCCAGCGCCGTCGCGAACAGCTTGATGTCGGTCTGCGGGCCGCTGGCGAGCGACAGAAACGCGAGGAACAGGATGAGCGCCGCGCTCGTCACGAGCCGTCCGGTCCGGCCGAGGCCGACGACGACCGCCTCGTTGGTGTCTCCATGTGCGTCGTATTCCTCACGCACCCGGGCGAGGATGAAGACCTCGTAATCCATGGACAGGCCGAACAGGAAGGCGAAAACCATGATCGGCAACCAGAAGGTGATGGCACCGGTCGCCGCGATACCGAAGACCGCCGAACTGCCGTGTCCGTCCTGCCAGAACAACACCATCGCCCCGAATACCGCTGAGACCGAGATCAAGTTCAGGATCACGGCCTTCAGCGGCAGCAGGAGTGACCGGAAGGCGCGAACCAGCAGCACGTAGGTGACCAGGATGATCAGGCCCAGCATCAGCGGGAAGTTGCCGTAGACCGCCTTCAGGTAGTCGATCTGCAGGGCGCCGACCCCGGACACCCCGATGACGCCGGGAACCCCCTTCAGAGCGGTCTTGACCCGGGAGACCGGCTTGATCGATGTGGCGTTCGCCGTCTCGGTCTGCGGGATGCCGATGACGACCGCCGTACCGGCGCGCTGGGATGCAGGCCCGGTCGGTGCGTAGGCGTCGACAACGCCGGGGACCCCCCGAAGCCGGGTCGAGACGTCATTCGCCGCGGACTGGTCGACCAGCACCTCGATCGGCGTCAGCGCCCCGGTGGAGACTCCGCTGCGCTCCAGGGTCTGCAAGGCTTCGTAGGCCGGTCCGCTCTTGGCGAGTGAGCTGGACCCCGCCAGACCGATGCTGATCCCGAAGACCGGGATGATGAGCAACCCGAGAGCCACGGCGGCGATGATCGTCGCGGTCCACCGCCGCCGGACGACCAGCGCGGCCCAGCGGGTCCAGCCGCGGCTCGCCACCGCCTCGTTCCGGATGCGCGGACGGTCGGCGAACAGTCCGAACGGCCGCGTCTCCGCCGGTCGGGGACGGCGAGTGAGAAAGCCCAGGAACTGACGGGTCCGCCGGATCGGACCGCCGTAGCGCCAGGTGAGCA
>DASWUW010000492.1:0-10552 GCA_036406335.1 Trebonia sp. | reverse complement strand
GAGGATGTCCGGGTCGTCAGGACCGTTTGTCATCTCACTCACCCCCTTGACCTGAGGCTACTCTCAGCTCACGAGTGGGTTCTGAGGGCTACTGCGGGTCGGGTTCGCCGTCCTCGCGGATGCCAGGGCCGTCCCCTGCCTCGTCCTCGAGGCTGGAGATGTCCAGGTCCTCGGAGCCGCGCACGAAGGCGTCCGGGTCTTCCAGGTCGCCCGCCGTCGGCAGCAGGTCCGGGTGCGCCCACAGCGCGTCCCGGCCCTCGGTGCCGTGAGCCCGCTCCAGGCCTTCCCACAGTGCCGCCGCCTCGCGCAGCATCCGGGGCCGCAGCTCCAGGCCGACCAGGGTGGCGAAGGTCCGCTCGGCCGGGCCGCCGGAAGCCCGGCGGCGGCGGATCGCCTCGGCCAGGGCGTCCGCGTGCACCAGGCGGCTGCCCGCGGCCTCGGCCACCACGGCGGCCACCCAGCCCTCGACCAGCGCGAGTGCGGTCTCCAGCCGGGCCAGCGCCGCCTTCTGCTGCGGCGTGTCCTCCGGGCGGAACAGCGTCTCCCCGCTCAGCGCCTCGCGCAGCGCCTCCTCCGGGTTGGTCATGTCCATCTCCGGGAGTGCTTCCCGCAGCTTGTTCATGTCCACCGAGATGCCCGCCGCGTAGGCCTCCACCGCGCCCAGCAGGTGCTGGCGCAGCCATGGCACATGGCCGAACAGCCGGTGGTGGGCCGCCTCGCGCAGCGCCAGGAACAGCCGTACCTCGGTGATGTCCACCGACAGGCCCGCGCCGAACGCGGTCACGCCGGCCGGCAGCAGCGCCGCGGTCCCCTCCGGGGCCAGCGGCAGCCCGATGTCGGTGGAACTGGCCATGTCGCCGGCCAGCTCGCCGATCGCGGTGCCGATCTGGCCGCCCAGCATCGCGCCGCCCAGCTGCCGCAGCATCGGCTGCAGCGCGTTGAGCCCGCCCATGCCGGACAGCATGGCCTGCATCTCCGGGGGCACGTCGGCGTTGTCCAGCTGCGACGGGTCGATGGCCATCATGGAGCCCATCGCGTCGACCGCCTTGGCCGCGATCGGCTCGCACAGCGACGACCAGACCGGGAACGTCGCCTCCAGCCACTCCGACTGGGACCAGGCCGCGGTCATCCGGATGCCGGACGGGAACGTGGTCACGTCGTCCAGCCACAGGTCAGCCAGCCGCACCGCGTCGGCCACCGCGGCCCGTTCGTTGGCCAGCACGCTGGGGTCGCCCTTGGCCGCGATCGCGTGCCGGGCCAGGTTCTTGGCCAGGTCCCAGTTGACCGGCCCCCCGGTAAAGGAGAGCATGTCGGCGAACTGGCGCAGCGCGTCGGCGAACTGGTTCGGATTGGCTCCGCCGCCGGGTCCGCCCAGCCCGAAGCCAAACGGATTCGGGCCGCCGGGGCCCTGGCCGCCGGATCCCGGCCCGCCCGCTCCCGGACCGCCCGCTCCTGGACCGCCAGATCCCTGGCCGCCGCCGGATGTGGGGTCGTCGTCGCCGGGACGTCCGGGCGGACCGAAGCCAAAAGGAGGACGCTCAGCCACGGTGCACCCCCTTCGCTTCAGATGGTCGGGCAGGATAGAAGGGTTAATACAGCCACGCTATTCGGCAGGAGCCGACTTTGAAAAACGGCAGACGGCAGGTTCGCCCTGAGCGCAGCGTTCGCCGTGAGCGTAGCACCGCCGCGGTGCCGCCTGTGGTAGCAGTGACCGGTGCGGCCCGCGGGGTCGGACAGGCCCTCGTTACCCGGCTGGCGGGCTCGCCGCGGGTCCGCCGGGTCGTCGCGATCGACGACCACCGCGGCGACGCGACCGGGGTCACCTGGCGGATGGCCGACGTACGGGACCCGATGCTGGCCTCCCGGCTGACCGACGTCGACGTGGTGGTGCACACCGACGTCGACACCTCCGCCGACGACGACCCCCGCCAGCGCCGCGCCCGCAACGTGCGCGCCGCCCAGACGGTAGTGACCGCCGCCGCGGCCGAGCGGGTCGGCCGGGTCGTGCTGGTCACCAGCGCGATGGTCTACGGGGCCCGCCCGGATAACCCGGTCCCGCTGCACGAGGACGCCCCGCTGCTGGCCGACTCCGGCGGCAGCCTGGCGGGTGACCTGGTCGAGATCGAGGAGCTGGCCCGCCGCTCCCGCCGGGCCAACCCCGGCACCGCGGTCACCGTGGTCCGCCCGGCCGCCCTGGTCGGCGACGCCTTCGACACCCTGCTGACCCGCCACTTCGAAGCCCCCCGGCTGCTGGCGGTGCGCGGCTGCGCCCCCCGCTGGCAGTTCTGCCACGTCGACGACCTGGCCTCCGCGCTCGAGCTGGCCGCCGCCGGGGAGATCGCGGGTGACTTCGCGGTCGGCTGCGACGGCGCGCTGTCCGCCGCCGAGGTCGAGGAGCTGAGCGGCCTGAAGTCGGTGGAACTGCCGGCCCGGCTGACCTTCAGCGCCGCCCAGCGGCTGCACCGGATCGGCATGACCCCGGCCGCGTCGGCCGAGCTGCGCTACGTGGTGTACCCGTGGGTGGTGGACTGCGCCGCGCTGCGCGCGGCCGGCTGGCGGCCGGCCTTTACCAATGCGGAGGCGCTGGCGGTGCTGCTGGCCGGGCGGGGCGGGCATCACGCCGTCGCCGGACGCCGGATTGCCCGGAAGGACGCCGCCATCACGGCGGGCGCGGCCGGCACCGCCGCCGCGGTCATCGGCACCGCCGCGATCGTCCGGCACGCGCGGAAGAAGAAGCCCAGCTGACGAGTCCTACTCAGAGTTCGCTATCGTCACGCTAAGTCTTTTCCCATACAAAACCCCTGCGTGATGGGTTCTGGTACGCTATCGCCCAGTTGCCCCTTTGCTGAGCTTCTAAGGGAAACTGCAGTGCTTTGTCGGAATTGGCTGCAGCCTGGCTGAAGATGACACGCGGCGTAGCGCAGCGGTGCTAAGCCGGTTTCCGTGAGAAATTCTTGGCTTAGCAAGGGGTAGAGGTTGAGCGATGCTATGGATCAGGGTGCTTTCGCTGACTACCGTGCCATTGGTGCGGGAGTCGCGATTCTGCCTCGGGTCACGGTTGTTATCCCAGCGAGAAACGAAGCACGCAACCTCGAGCACGTCTTCGCCACGATCCCGGAATGGGTCGACGAAATCATTCTGGTCGACGGGCATTCAAGTGACGAAACGGTCGCGAACGCGCAGCGACTGCACCCCGCGGTCAAGATAATTCACCAGATGGGCCGCGGAAAGGGAGACGCCCTTCGAGCCGGATTCGCGGCCGCGCAGGGTGAGATCATCGTCATGATGGACGCGGACGGCTCCACCGACGGCGCCGAGATCCCCCGTTTCGTCGCCGCACTGACCACCGGAGCCGACTTCGCCAAGGGCTCCCGGTTCGCCAGCGGCGGCGGCAGCGACGACATCACCTTTTCCCGTCACTTTGGCAATAAGATCCTGAGTGCCCTGGTCAATAAACTTTTTGACACCCGGTACACGGACCTGTGCTACGGCTATAACGCCTTCTGGGCCAAGCACCTGTCCAAGCTCGACCTAGACTGCGACGGCTTCGAGATCGAGACCGTGATGAACGTCCGCGCCGCCAAGGCCGGGCTGGCGATCCACGAGGTCCCGAGCTACGAGCACTCCCGGTTGCACGGCATGAGCAACCTGAAGGTGGTCCGTGACGGGATCCGCATCGCCAAATTTATTATGCGAGAACGCTTCATCGTTCAGGCAGCCCCGGAACTTCGCCCGAGCCGTGACTAACCGGTCACTTAACCCGCGGTGCACCGGCCCCGCGATCAGCGCGTAATCTTCCGATCATGTCCCGACGCTCCCTGACGCTGGCCATCGCCGGCGTGGCGACCGTGGCGGCGATCGCGGTCGCCGTGCTGTTCCCCGTGCCGTACGTGATCCTCCAGCCGGGACCGACGCTGAACACGCTCGGCAAGGACTCCTCCGGGAAGCCGCTGATCTCCATCACCGGGCACGTCTCGCACGCGACCACCGGGAACCTGAATCTGGTGACGATCAGCTACGAGGGTGGCCCGGGTTCGCACATGAACGTGTTCGAGGCGCTGCGCGGCTGGCTGGACTCATCGGAGGCGGTGGTCCCGCAGTCGGAGATCTTCCCGCCCGGGCAGAGCGCGCAGCAGACCCAGACGCAGGACACCCAGGAGATGACGTCCTCCCAGGAGCTGGCGACCGCCGCCGCGCTCACCCAGCTGCACATCAAGTACCAGACTGAGGTCAAGGTGGCCCTGACGGTGGCCGGGTATCCGGCCAGCAAGTCGCTGAAGGTCGGGGACATCATCGAGACGGTAGACGGCAAGGCGGTGACCGACTCAACGTCGCTGAGCGCGATGATCACCGCCCACCCGGCAGGCGCCGTCCTTCAGCTGAAGGTGCTCCGGGCCGGTAAGACCCTGACGGTCCCGGTCGCGAGCAAGGCATCGGCCGGCACCCCGGTGATCGGGGTGCAGGTCGAGGATCAGTACAGGTTCCCGTTCACCGTGTCGATCAGCGTGGGTGACATCGGCGGCCCTAGCGCCGGCATGATGTTCGCGCTGGGGATCATCGACAAGTTGACCAGCCTGGACCTGGCCGGCGGCAAGTTCATCGCCGGCACCGGGGAGATCACCCCGTCCGGGCAGGTGCAGCCGATCGGCGGCATCCAGCAGAAGATGGTGGGCGCCCGGGACGCCGGCGCGACCGTCTTCCTGGCCCCGGCGGGCAACTGCTCGTCCACGGTAGGCGCGGTGCCGGCCGGGCTGCGCGTAGTAAAGGTGTCGACGCTGGCGCAGGCCGTATCGGACCTGCAGGCGATCAAGGCCGGCCAGGCCGGGTCTCTCCCCTCCTGCTAGCCGGGCCTATCTGAGCGAGCCGGTGAACGCCTCCCAAGCGTCCGCGGTGAACGCCAGCGTGCTGCCGTCGCGGTCCGTGGTGTCCCGCACCATGACCGTGCGCCCGGCACCAGCCACCTCCACGCAGTTGCCGCCGCCGTTGCCGCTGTAGCTGGCCTTCCGCCAGTTCAGAGTTGCGTTGTCTTCCATCGTTCCGCCGCCTTCAAGATGAGGTCCAGTGACGCATCACGGGGCAGTGCGTCGGCCCGTACCCGGTTGAACGCCACCGCCGCTTTCCGTACCAGTGATCGCTTCTGAGTGGTCTGGTCTTCTATGCCTTCCATGCGCAGCGTGTCCGGCGTGCTGTGGGAGCGGGCTATATCGAACGCCCCGCCCAGGCCGGCGTTGGCGCCTCTGCTTGCTGGTACTACCTGGAGGACGATGCTCGGGCGTTGCGCCATCTCCGCGACGTGGTTGAGCGCGTCGTACATGGTCCCGGCTGCACCGATAAGACGCGTGGTCACGGTCTCGTCCAGGACGAACACCGCATCGGGAGGGTCGCCGCGGTCCAGGATCGCCTGACGTTCCAGGCGTGCGGTGACCAGCGCCGCTATTGCATCCTCCGACGTGTCGGACTGGGCCGCCAGGAACAGCGCGCGGGCGTACTCGGCCGTCTGGAGCAGACCGGGGATCAGCATCGGCGACCAGACGTGCAGTTCCTGGGCGTCTGCCTCGGCTTCCAGCCAGTCCTCGAACCACGTCGGTACCGGTCCGGCGGAACCGCGAGCCAGCTCGGTCAGGCCCAGGTACAGGTCGGCGTCTAGCCCGCAGGCGGCGATCCAGGCCTTCAGCACGTCGGGTGACGGCGGCCGGTCGCCGGTCTCCGCCTTGCCGATCACCGACCGGTCGAAGCCGAGCCTGGCCGCCAGCGCCTCCTGACTGGAGAACCCGGCGGCGACCCGGCCGCGGGCCAGCCGCTCACCCAGGAATGCCTTCGGATCGGTCTTTGGGTCCCGTGTGGCCACCTGTGGCAGTCCTCCCGCGTGATTGTGGCGGATCGTGGCATTGCCGCTCGCCACCTAGCTTACGGCGGTGAACCTTCGGCAACCTGGGTTTTTAACCCCCCCGCTACTGCGATTGCACCACACCAGCGTCGCACGGCGGAGTATCTGGAGTCGTAAGCGAGCAGGAAGCAACATGCCGACAGACCATAAAGTCCGACGGGACCCCGGGCGCCGGAAGCGCAGAACCGCGCTGCAGGCGCGCATCGAGTACGAGTCCGCGCATCCGGAGGTAGCGATCACGTCTCCGCTCACCTCCCGGTCCCGCCAGTGGGAAGTGTCTACGGCGGACGGCACCAGCCGGTTCGGCGAGGTCGGGGCCATGCTTGATTTCCTGGCCGCGCGGTTCGGCCCGCTGGAGTGCGAGCGGCGCGGGGTATAACAGTTATCGGGTGCTGCCTCTGCGGTTCACCGGCCCGGGCGTAGGCTTCGGCTAGGCAGAACCGGCGAAGGGAGCACGTGCGCTGTGGCACTTCGGGTACTAGTCGACGCGACTGACGTGCCCACCGACCGAGGCGCGCTTGGCCGCTACGTGGACGGGCTGATCGGCGCCCTGGGCGGGACCGGGGTGGACCTGGCCGTGGCCTGTCAGCTCGGCGACGAAGACCGTTACGGGCGGCTGTCCCCGGGCGCGGCCATCGTCGCCGGCCCGGTCGGGCTCGCGCACCGCGGTGAGCGGCTCGCCTGGGAGCAGAACGGCCTGCCGCTGGTAGCGGAGCAGGTCGGCGCGGACGTCCTGCACATGCCGTACTACTCGATGCCGCTGCGTCCCGGGCTGCCGACCGTAGTCACCATCCACGACCTGGCGTTCTTCACCGATCCGGAGCGGTACACCCCCAACAGCGTGATGTCGCTGAAGTCGGCCACGAAAACCGCCGCCCGGCAGGCGACCCGGCTGATCGTGCCGTCCAACGCCACCCGGGACGAGCTGGTGCGGGTGCTCGGCATCGATCCCGGCCGGATCGACGTCGCCTACCACGGGGTCGATCACCGCCTCTTCCACCGGCCTGACCCGGCTCAGATCAGCCACGTCACCGCGCGCTTCGGCCTGCGCGGCAGTTCCTATATCGCCTTCCTCGGCTCGCTGGCGCCCCGCAAGAACGCCCCGTCGCTGGTCAGTGCGTGGGCCACGGCAGTCGCCGACCTGGAGAACCCGCCCGCGCTGGTGCTCGGCGGCGGTGGCGGCTGGAGCGAGGAACTTGACGAGGCCGTCGCCCGCGTTCCGTCGCACCTGCGGCTGGTCCGGCCCGGCTACCTGCCGTTCGCGGACCTGCCCGGCTTCCTCGGCGGTGCGCTGGTAGTGGCGGCGCCGTCCCGCGGCGAGGGCTTCGGCCTGCAGGTGCTCGAGGCGATGGCCTGCGGCGCCCCGGTGCTGACGACCTACCGGGCCTCGCTGCCCGAAGTCGGCGGCAACGCGGTCGCCTACACCGAGCCGGACGCCGACTCCATCGCGGTCGCCCTCCGCGCCCTGCTCGACGACCCGCAGCGGCGCCAGGCGGTCGCCGAGTCAGGTTACGCCCGGGCACAGGAATTCACCTGGGCGGCGTCCGCGGCCGCCCACGTGGCGAGCTACAAGCGGGCTGCCGATCAGCAGACGGCGGATACCCGGCGCTGACCGCGGCCAGGAATTCCGGGCGGCGAATTCCCCTACGGCACGGGGTAGCAGCAAGGTGCAGTGAGTATGCTGCCTAAGTTGCCGGGACCGCCCGGCGGCTCCCGCTGTCCATAGAGCCGACCGCTAAGGTGAGAACAATCTATGCCGCGTGAACCGCTTGAAGCGATCATGCTCGTCGGAGGCAAGGGGACCCGGCTGCGCCCGCTCACCCTGTCCGCGCCGAAGCCGCTGCTGCCCACCGCCGGCGTGCCGTTCCTCGCCCACCAGCTGGCCCGGGCGGCGGAATGCGGTATCACCCACGTGGTGCTCGCGACCTCCTACCGGGCCGAGATGTTCACCGAGGCCTTCGGGGACGGGGCGGCATTCGGGCTGTCGATCGACTACGTCTACGAGTCCGAGCCGCTGGGCACCGGCGGCGGGATCCGCAACGCGGCCGGGCTGCTGCGCGGCGGCCCCGACGACCCGGTCGTGGTGCTGAACGGCGACGTCCTGTCCGGGCACGACCTCCCGGCTCAGATAGACCTGCACCGCAAGCAGGAAGCGGCGGTCACCCTGCACCTGGTCCCGGTGCCGGATCCCGGCCGGTACGGCTGCGTGCCCACCACCGACACCGGGCGGGTCACCGCGTTCCTGGAGAAAACCCCCAACCCGGTCACCAACCAGATTAACGCCGGCTGCTACGTCTTCCGGCGCTCGGTGATCGACCGGATCCCGGCCGGCCAGGTCGTGTCGGTGGAGCGCGAGACCTTCCCCGGCCTCATCGCGGCCGACGCGGTCGTCATGGGCTACGCCGAGGACGCCTACTGGCTGGACGTCGGGACGCCCGAAGCGTTCGTCCAGGGATCCTGCGACGTCGTGCTCGGCCAGCTGGCCTCGCCCGCCCTGAACGGCCCGCCCGGCGAGTTCCTGGTACTGGGGGATGCCAGCGTGTCCGGCGACGCGCGGCTCTCCGGCGGCACGACCGTCGGCTACCGGGTGGTCATCGAGGCGGGCGCGGACGTCGCCGGCAGCGTGATCTTCGACGGGGCCTCCATCGGCGCCGGGTCGATCGTCCGGGACAGCATCGTCGGCCGCGACGCGACCATCGCCGACGGGGTAGTGCTGGACGGCGTAGTCATCGGCGACGGCGCCTACGTCGGCCCGGGTAACGAGCTGGCCCGGGGCCTGCGGCTATGGCCGGGGACCCGCCTGGACGCGACCACAGTCCGGTTCTCCGCCGACGCGTAGGCGGCTCTTTGCCAAAGAAGGCTTGCCCGGACTCGCCGCTAATGCCCGGCCCAGCCGGTTAGCTGCGTTTAGCATGAGTAATCATGGCGAGCAGGGGATTGCTGCTGGACTTCGGCGGCGTGCTGACGTCATCGCTGTACGGGCGGATGGCGGAGTTCTGCGTGGCCGCCGGGCTGCCCGCCGATGCGATCGCCACCGCGCTCGGCACCCCGGAGGGGCTCATCGTCGCCGCGCTGGCCGAGGCCGGCCTGGCGCCGCAACGGGACTTCGAGGTCATGCTCGCCCGGCAGCTCGGACTGCCCAGCGAGGGGCTGATTGCCCGGCTGCTGGCCCTGGACGCCTTTACCCCGCGGCCCGAGACGGCGGATCTGGCCCGCCGGGCCCGGGCGGCCGGCATCCCGACCGGGCTGCTCTCCAACTCGTGGGGTGACGGCGGGTACGACGTCTACACCGGCCACGACCTGGCCGCGCTTTTCGACGTGGTGGTCATCTCGCACCTGGTAGGGCTGCGCAAGCCCGAGCGGCCGATCTTCGAGCTGGCGGCGGCCAAGCTGGGGGTCACGGCGGCGGACTGCGTCCTGGTGGACGACACCTGGGCCAACGTCGCCGCCGCGCGCGAGCTCGGCATGACCGGCGTGCACTATACCGGTGAGCCCGAGCAGCTGACCGAGGTCGAGCGACTGCTCGGACTGACCTCGTCCGGCTCGCTGGAGTCGCTGCCGGGCGGTGCCGGTGGCTGACCTGATGACGGAAATGGACTGGGTGGCGCCGTTCGCCGTTAACGTACGGGTCACCCTCTCGGTGCAGGGCCGGGGGAGAGGCGACCCGACCTTCCAGGTCGACGAGACGGGCACGATCTGGCGTACCTCGCTGACCCCGGACGGGCCGGGCACCATCCGCGTACTGCCCGTGCGGCGCCCGGTGTGGGTCGACGGTGTCGCTATGGACGGCCCCGTGCAGTCGCCCGGCACCCGCGTGCGCGCTCAGGCCTGGGGCCCCGGCGCCCAGTGGCTGCTTGATACGCTCCCCGGTTGTCTCGGCCTGCACGACGACAGCACCGGCTTCGACACCGAGGCTCACCCGGTGATCCGTGACGCGGCCCGGCGTCACCCCGAACTGCGCATCGGCCGCTCCGGCCGCCTCATGGAGGCGCTCGTCCCCGCCATCCTCGAGCAGAAGGTCGTCGTCTTCGAAGCCCACCGTGCCTGGCGCATCCTCCTCACCAAGTACGGCACCCAGCCGCCCGGACCCGCCCCGGCGGGCATGCGGGTCTTCCCCCACCCGAAGACCTGGCGGCGCATCCCGTCCTGGGACTGGCACCGGTCGGGCGCGGAAGGCGTCCGGGCCGAGACCATCATCCGGGCCATGACCGTCGCCGACAGCCTGGAACGCCTGCTCACGCTGTCCCACGAAGAAGCCGACCGCAAGCTCCGGACCATCCCCGGCATCGGCGTATGGACCTCGGCCGAGGCCCGCCAGCGGGCGGCCGGCGATCCCGACGCGGTATCCGTCGGCGACTACCACCTGAAGAACGTCGTCGGCTGGGCTCTCGCGGGCAAGGACCGGTCAACCGACGAAGAGATGCTGGAACTCCTCGCGCCGTTCAAAGGCCACCGCCACCGGGCCACCCGGCTGATCGGGCTGAGCCGCGGCACCCGGGCCACCCGGACGGCCGGCTCCGGGGTCGGCATCGCCCGTTACGGTGCGGGCGGGCCGCCCCGCCGCGGCCCCCGTAACCCGGTCCGCGACTACCGCAGCTTCTAGTTTGCCGGGCCCGAACGCACCCGCTGAGATTCCCGCTGCTTATTCCACAACGCCGTTAAGTT